>CAXETO010000001.1:0-20801 GCA_963999255.1 uncultured archaeon
TTATCACATATTATATAGTTTTCTACTATATGATTTTTATATAAATTAGATGGCGTATTACATATAATACAAATACAACGTATATTATTATTTTTTGTATCTATTGATCCCAACTTATTACTTTATCTACCCTTTTCTTAACAATATCAACTGAACATGAACCCATTTCAAGAAAACGATTAGTTTTTAATTTAACATCACAAGGGTTACATTCACCATAATTATTACAATCTCTATAATCACTACTTATCTTAAAATTATTATCAAAAATAGAACCTATTGAATCTTCATTTAAATATAAATCTCTATGACACTTATAGATATTACCTTCAGGACCTATAATTAACTCATTTGTTTTACATGAAACTTTTATATCTTGTTTACCTTTAATACTGTCAACATATTTAAAATGTCCAAATAAATGGTCATCATAATAGCCTAAATAATCTTTAATAAAAAAATATATCTTAGAATTTCTACATTCTTCAGCTAATTTAAGATTATACTCTGTATTATGTGGAAAATTAATAGAAAATATACCAACATTAAAACCATAACTTTGTAATACAGATGCCACTAATACTGTATCTTCAATATTCATAAATTTAGGATGAAAACTGATTCTTATTGATTTATAACCTGTTATATCATGTGAAAACATAGCTTCAGGACTTACATTTTCTATAAAATTACATAAATCAAATTGTAAATTAGTAAGTAAATCTATAGGATGTTTTAATTCTTTTAATAAAGGATAAAATTCTTCATATAATGTAGGCTCTCCACCACCTAATGTAATTGGTACATTTTTAGGTATATCTAAATTATTTAAAAAATTTAACCAATCTTTTGCTGGTAATTCTACCCTAGATTTTACTAAATTATCAGATCTTCCATTAATACAATAAGAGCAATTTAATTGGCATCTTAAAGTTAGAAAAACTGGAACATATGTTATATTACTAGGCACAGATATTTTATTCATTCTTGTATAGATATTTTATTCATTCTTGTATAGATATTTTATTCATTATGATAATGGCTATCTATGTACCAATCGCACATAGCACAAATTTTAACAGTAACACCTTCAATATTTGTATCTCTAGATATAGGTGGAGGATCTAAAGATTCATATACCCTACCACATACAGAACATTTCCACGGGTATCTTTTAATTCTTTTTTTCTTTTCCTTGCTCATTTTCTTTAATTAATTTTATATAATCTTTATCTAATTTTTTTAAATCATCTATCAAATCATATAATTTTTCAGTTTTCTTTTGATGCTCCGATAAACAACAATGTTTAAATTTGACACCAGAACCACAATGACATCTGTTATTTCTACCAGTTTTAGATTCAAAATTAACAACTTTATAAAGTAAGTTAATCTGAAATACTGATGTTTGTCGTTGTTTTTCAATTTCATCTAATTTAGTTGTAGTCATTTTTTACTTAATACTTTAATAGTATTAATAATTTCTTCATTACTTGGAACTTCAAAAAATAAATTTAATTTATCTCTATTTTCTGTTAAATGCCTATGTTGCCACATAAAATTATATAGCCATATTACACAAGTATCAATATTACCAGCATAATGTGCAACCATAAACGGCCAAGATGCTATACCTATATAACCTTTACTATTTAATATTAGCGGTATACAATGAAAAAATGAATCTTTATCTGTATAAGCTGGTATGACATCATCTGTATTCCAATCTATATATTCTTCTTCACCACCAATAACTATAGGACTTCCACCTAATTTTTTAATATCTTTAAATAACTGTTTCCACCAATCTTCTTTAGGACTTCTAACATATTTTTCAGATTTTGACCATGAACTGCCACCTAAAGTATAAGGATACATAATTATTGGATTAGATATACCTTCTAATATACTTAAAGACCATTTAATATCTTTATCATTATAAGAAAATTTATAATCTTTATAAATTGGATAAGGTAATGGTGAATCATCTTCTCTCCAATCTATAATTCTTTTATAATCATCATTAAGTGCTGGTAATCTATTAAGACAAACTTTATCTATAATAGGTGAACGTTCTAAAAATTCTACAATCATGTAAGTAACACCTATATATGTATTTACCAAATATATATCAGCTTTATCCGCATCTTTTTTATCTAATAAAGATTGTAGGCGAGCTGCATATGTTAAATTATCACCTAATCCACCACTAACTATTAAAGCAATTTTTTTACTATTATCATTTTTCATTAATTTTTCATTATCTCCTCAAATTCCTCTCTTTCTAATAAAGGTGCCATATCTTCAATAGGTTTTCCAAAAACCAATTTAGGTAATATTTGTTCACATTGTTTTATATTAACATTACAAAATATAGGCCCATCATAATCTAAAATGTAATCAATATAATGTAACTCACTATGGTTATCAATATCTATAACATTTAAATCATATGCTTTAGCTATTCTGGATAGATCTGGAAATCCTAGACCGCTATTTGGATCAGATGCTGTATATTTGGAATTTAACCATGTATCTTGTGTTATTTTAATCATACCATACTCATTATTACACATAACAAATATTTTTATAGGTAAAGAATTATAAACTACTGTTTCTAATTCTTGTATATTTATATTCATACCACCATCACCTGTAATACATATTACTCTATTATTGTTATCTGCAAATTGAGATCCAATACTTGCTGGTAAAGCATATCCCATAGGTGAATGATTAAATGCACTAAATAATTTTTGTTTATGTCTTATTTTATACGCTTGCATTGTCCAAGTAAGAGTAGCACCAGTATCAGTAATTATAATATCATTATCTTTAGTTTTTTTAGAAAGTTCATTCATAAAAACATAAGGATTAACACTATCTTTTCTATCATAGTATTCTGATAAGCATACTGGATATTTTTCCTTCCAATTTGAAATTCTATTTTTCCAAATAGTTAAATCTTTAGTTTTAATAGTATAAGTATTTATATGTGGTAGAAACTTTTTTAAATCATAGTATATCTTTAAATTTATTTCCATACCATTATTTTTATTTATTTCTCTATCATCTATATTTATAGATATTTTCTTTGCTTTTGGTGAGAATTTGGAAGGATTACTACCAGTTTGATGTGTGTCTAACCTAGAACCAAAATTTATAATTAAATCAGCATTTTGTATTGCAAAATTACCATATCTACAAGAGGATATACCAAAACCCCCTATAAGATTTGGTGTATCTTCATGAAACAAATCAACAGTAGCCCATGTAGTAACAAAAGGTATACCTGAATTCTTTAAGAATTCATATATATCTTCTTCTGAATGACTTATTTTTACACCACCACCTATTATTGCAACAGGTCTTTCAGATTCACGGATTAGATGCAACATTTCATAAATTTTACTTGTTAAAAATGAGTAGTCAGAGATATTTTGTGGAACAAAAGATTTTAATTCTTCAGGATTTCCTATATCCATTCTTTGTATGTCATCTGGTATATCCAATACTACAGGTCCAGGATTTTCAGAAGTTGCTAAATATATTAATTTATCTAGTTCATATTTTATTAAATATGGGTCTTTTAATAAAACAGCATATTTAGTAATAGGTTTTACAATATCTACAACATCCATTTCTTGAAAACCTAACTGTCTTATTTGTCTACCATTTTTGAGATGATTAGTTGGAGGTGCTCCTACTATATATAAAGTTGGTATTGAATCAAAATAAGCACAAGCAATACCTTGTATTAAATTAACCATACCAGGTCCACTTGTAGCAATAGCAACACCTAATTTACCGGTTATTCTAGAATAGGCTTCAGCTGCTATAGATGCTCCTTGCTCATTTTGAAATGGTATTTCAATTATACCGTCTTTATTAGATATACTATCTAATAAATTTACAACAGTACCACCATTACCACAAAAAATATGTTTTGTATATTTTTCTAAATATTCTGCTATATAATCTGCAACTTTCATATTTATAATATTGCTTCATCTTGTAAAGGACATAAATTTAATATTTTTTTATCTGAAATTACATCAATCGGTATCTTTAACTCTTTATCATTTTTTAAAATAGAATACCCACAATAGTATTCTACAGTCCAATAAGCTGTCTTTTCTTCTTCCTTTATTAATTCTTTTGTTTGTCTTTGTAAATATGGACAACTAATACAACTACTAATAGATAATCTCTTATTCATATATACCCCCTTCATTTAAATAAAATTAATACCGCTGGGTCTTTTATTTACATACCCATCTAAAAATATATTACAAGCATCCATCCTACAACAACCTTTACAATCTATATTAACTTTAAAATCAGTTTTTAAATGTTCTATAATTTTCCAATATCTTTCACTATTTATTATTTCTTCAACTGTATTATCATGAACATTACCCATACACATATCTTTTCTTTTACCACCAAAAAAATACCCACATGGATAACAACCACCATCACCACTTACTTCAAATATTAAAGGTATTGCAAGACATTTATCATATGGTTTTTCACCTTTTAATTCCATTATATTCCATTTAGGTGTAATATCAGTATCTTTTGTACTCATACTTTCAGCAGATTTTAATATATCAATAACCCCTTTATTATTATACATATTTAAATCAAATTGAGTCATACCAGTTTCACCTTCATCTGGCAAACTACATTGTTTGATAACAAAATAATCTACACCTGAATCTATTGCGAATTGAGATAAAGGTATTATTTCATCAATCATATTATCTGGTGTAAATACCATTTGAATACCTATATCACATTTGTAATTAAATTGTTTCTTTAATCTTACTATATCTTTAACATTTTGAAATACTATATCTCTTTTATTAGAATTATGTATTTTTCTATATGCTTCTGGAGTGTACGCACTTATGTTAAAACGCATCCATTCACAAGATTCTAATATAGTTTTCTGTTTGTATTCATTCTCTACAAGAATCCCATTAGTTGATATTGCCATGCTCAAACCTTCATTTTTACCAACATTTAAAGCATTAAAACATTCTAAATTCATAGTTGGTTCACCATCACCTATAAACCCTAATGATTTAACACCTGCTTTAGCTGAAGATTTAACAAGATTTGTTATTAGTGCATCTTTTTCTATACTTTCGCCATTTAAATCTTGAAATTTACAAAATCCAAAAGAACACAACATATTGCAACGTTTTGTAAGTCCAACATCTATATGTATAGGTGGGATTCTTTTATTATAATCAAAATGTTCTATTACTCTTTCCATATGAAAAAGTAATTTTGTTGAATCATGGTATCTTTTTATATCTGTTGTAGTTTGCATATTAATATAATTTTATGTCAAGGAAAATTCTATTAACCTAATTATAACATAAATTTAAAAAAATGTCAAATTTATTTAAAATAAAAATTTAACTTGACACTATGCCATATCATATGCAGCCTCAAATCCTAACCATACATTTCCTGCATCGGTAGTAAGAAAAGTATATACAGCAATACCATTTGCTATAGTTGAACCTACTGGTGTACCGAATCTTGCACCCTGTTTCCATTTAACACTTGCTGGCCAAGTTACAGTTCTATTTCCTGTAGCATCTTGTTTCTGAATTAATGTAAAACTTCCTGCAACTCCAGATGTAGGTGGGTTTGAAAAAGTATATGTACAATTACCTGTCAATGTTAATTCAAAAACATTACTAGCCTCATAATCTATTGTATATGTTGTACTTGTATTTGCAGTTGTTAAAGTTTCAGCATAATCTCTAAATTTAGCTCTAGATACTTCAGCATCACCATAATCAGTTGGTGAACCAATTGAAGGTGCTATTGTTTCTATCCACGGTTTTATAAGTAATTCATTTGTTCCTATAGCCATACCAACTAATATTGGATCAGCTCCTGGCTTTGTAGATGTTATTTCACCTCTATTAGAATGAGATAAATAATATGGAGCACTTGGTGTTAAACTCCAATTAGGGTCTGAAATCCAACCATCATATTGTGCAAAACCATCTGCACCTAGATTAAATGTTTCTTTTGTAAATCCAACAAATCTTGAATCAGCTGAACCTGTAATACCTGCAATACTTAATTTTAAAGTATCATCTGTTGTTCTATAAACTACTTTATACGCAGATAATGTTTGACCAGCTATAGCTTTAATTGAAGATCCTTTGTCTATTATATCCCAATTTTCATTTAAAGGTGCATCCCAATTATCTACACCTTGAGCTATTGTTTCTAAATTTGAATGTTTAGTAAAACTCATTTTTAATTCTCCTTATTTTATTATGCGATATTGGTTGCACCCAATATAGTAACTGTTAAAGGTGTATAAGTTATTGACCTACCATAAGCCCCTCTAGAATACACCCTAAATTCTATTGGTGATGATAATACACCATTATCAACTTTATTTTCTAATTCTGTATATGTATTAGTTGTTATAGTATTACCAACAGTTGTAGTTCTAACTAATTGGTTATTAAACCAATTTTCAACAATAATATCTACATATTCTTCACCTAAAGGTGTTCCTTCTTTTACAGCATAACCAAATCCCTGTCTACCATAACCTGTTTGTTTATTGACTAATTGCCATTTTATTTTTAAATCTGTTTCTATTGTTCTACCAGAAGAACTACGCCTTAATTTACCATCATTATTTACTAATTGAACAGAAGAAGGTGGATGTGGTCTATGTGCTCTACCAAGAACTTTTTGTGATAAAGCTGGTACATCAGATATATCTAGTTCATTTTTAAATAGGTTAACAGGTACAGCCTTATAATATAAATTTGTACCAATTTTACCCTTTCCTAATGTAAAGTGATCTACAGTTTTCATTTGATAAACTGTAGAACCTACAGGATGTACAGTTGTTGCTGTACCATGTCTACCTCTTATAAAATTAGATAATTCATAAGTATTAGTACTAGCTAAATTACAATTTTGAACCATCATATATTCATCATCAATTACTAATGAATTAATACCTGAAAACATTTCGTCTCTTGTAGAACTTACAAAATCTGAACCTGATAAACCTGTTACATCAACTTCTATTGTTTGAGAATCTAACCAAAAATCTTGATCCATAGCTGTTTTTAATATACCTACTGGCGGATTATGTCTACTCTGTAATAATAAACCGTAACTTATACCATCATCAGTACTATAATATAAATCAATACCTATATTATCAGGACTTGCTTTACCATATAAAACAGCCATTTCTAAAACACCTGTATCAGTTAATAATTCATATGGTGTTTCTTTAACATTAAATCCAACAACATTAGATAACCCTATATTATAAGGTTTATCTGGTACTGCTAATGAAGATGGTACTGTATAACTTACTGTATCAAATATATAATCAGGCTCTTCTCTACACATAAAACCTAAATTAAAATCTTCTCTTTCTTCAATATTTGTAATTCTAGACCTTAACCAATTTATATTAGCATTTGGAAAATGTAATTGAATAGGGTCACCAACTTCTAAATCTAAATGTTCGGGTCCTAAAGTAAAAGAAAATCTTCTTCTACCATATAGAGAATTTCTTAACATAATATTACCAACGTGTTTTACAACTTCTTTATCAACAAAGCCAGGTAAAGATATAGAAGTTTTATCTATACCAATTGCTTCTTGATCTGCAATATCTTCAACCATTATAGGTCTTGAAGAATAAGCTTTTTCTGGATCTGTAAATTCTATTTCTAAACGATTTACTCTTTCTGAATTACCTGTTTCTTCTATTCTTAAACTCTGGTCAGTACCTGTACCTACAAGATGATTTTCAGAAATAGTTGCAATAATATCCTCATTTTTAGAAACAAGTAATTTTATACCACTACCAGAAAATATAACTGATACCCAACCATGTGAAGCAAGAGTACCAAGAAGTCCAGATAAATCACTTTTTTCTGTAACAGGCACATTTATATAGTACCCATTATCTATACAATCTTGTTTTGCTTTAGGAAAATTTGTTACCCCATTAAAATTACCACCATATCTATTAGAAGTAATTATATCATCTATAACTTCTGCTGTTGTAATTAATTCATGAGTTGTTCCAGCAAGAGAATAACTTTCAGGAGATCCATAAGAATAAACAATATCATTAAAAGTTCCTGAACCTAATTCAGATACAGTACTTGGAACACCTAAAGTTCTAATCATATAATCATCATGTTCATATAAACCTGTACCATAATGTTCATAACTTTCTATACTACTGGTATTTACAAAGTTATCTCTTGTTTTATAAATTTTCCATTTATCTAAATCTGAACTATCATTTTTACCAAAATATAAAGTTCTATTATCATGATGTAATGGAACATGATAAGTATTAGTTGTTTGAGATTGTAAAGCAGATGGATTTTTATTAACAACAGCTGCTGTTGAATATAAAACATCTGACCAACTATTTGTAATTAAATCATAATATTTTATTTTGCCAGTATTAACAGATGCAGTACCATTAGTATAACCTACATATATTATAGCACCAATCCTTGATACACTCCCTATTTGTGGTGTAAAATCTGTTTCTAAATCATTAGTATTAACTTTAAGAGATGAAGAAACATTATTTATTGTTTTCCAAGGTCCTATTAAACCAGTACCAGTTCTATAATCTTCTGATAGTGATACACTTACTCTATAAACATTACCATTAGATAATAAGGCAATAAAAACATTTTCATATTCAAAAAATGATACTTCTTTAATATCTTCTTCTGGTATTCTTACTACTTGAGCCCAAGCATGAGTAGTTCCAACTGGGAATCCAGCAACTTGATTTGTACTACCAAAAACTGATGGTGTTTTATAATTATGTGTTCTTGCCCATATATCAAAAAATCCTGTATCAATTGAATATCTCATAGCTACAAGAGTAACATCTTCTTCTCTTACAATAGTACTATCTAATGCATCATATGCTGTACCATTCCAATATAATTCTGTCTGACTTACTACACCTTTACCACCACCTAAACCTAATAAAATATCATTACCACTATGACTTAATGTATTCCATCTAAATGAAACAGTTCCACCACCTGTAGCATCTTGCCATTCATTTTCATCAGCTCTAATATAAATATTATCTAATCTACCACAAGGAAAAGTATCTTTACTATAAGGGTACATTTTATCATATGTAGACATATCAGCATCAATAGAAATATGTGATGCAGTAGTAGGTGTTACTATAACTTCATACGCATAATCTGGAATGTCTATTGAAATAGGGTGTGTTGTATAACCAGTAGGTGAACTTGTAAAACTCATTTTTTCTGTTATACGAACAATATTTTGAGTACTATCTAACGGTAATGAACCAGACCAAGTATCTATTGGTTTTTCATTACCAACATAATTTAAATCACCTTCAAAAAATTTAATATTTATACTATCATAACTATTAGTTACTGCTAATGTTGAACATGCAATATAATCACCAGAACCAACAATATTTACACCACCAATAGATTCAAAATTATTATATATATTATCTGTTCTATTATAAATTAAACCTGCAGTATCAGAACCACTATAAGTAGTCCAACCAGGCATATAATCTCTATTATTATATTTTAAATAACCACCTTGAATTAAACTTGATCCTAACCCATTACTTGTTGCAACACCTGGATTCCAAGATAAATGATTAGTTTCTGCATCAGTTCTACCACTAGATAAACCTAAAGCATACAATGCACTTTCAACTTCAAAAGTTAAAGCTGGTATACTAGAACTACTACCTAAATTATAATCGTTGAATACTATATAAGATGTACCACGATAACCTATAGCTTTTCCTGTTTTATCTGTTAAAGAAGTATCAGCCTCTTGTGTAAATGAACCAGGATAAAAAGTATGTGGTACATCTACAACATTTTTACCTTCATAGATTTTATGTAATTTAAGAGGCCCTTCACCTAATGCCATTACAAAATCTGCTGTAAACCATGTAGTGGTAGTAGTTGTTTCAGTAGTACCTCCATCGCCTCCTCCACCGCCACCTTTTCCTCCACCTCTACTAGAACTTACAACTTGTGTTGATTCATGACGAACAATTTCACTTTTATGCATCATATTAGCACCAATACGAGTTCTGCCAAATATTACTGTAACTGCTACACCTTCAACAGCAGAAGTTCCTACAGCAGATTTAATTAGCCTTATTTTAGTTTCAGGCTTTGGAGGTGGATACATCATACCACCAGCAATACCACCACCTGCACTACCAACCATACCACCTAATGAGGCACCAATCATTGCGCCTTCCCATCCACCCATAGGACCACCAATTACAGCACCAATAATCATACCACCTACTATTGCACCAGTTTGCACATTTTGTTTACTACCCATATTAATACCTCATATCTTGCACAGATATTTTGCACAGATATTTTACAACTAATCTATATAAGAATAATATTTTCTTTCTCTTTTATACCATCTAGTACTATATCTATTTGATATGGTTACACCCACACCTCTTTCTGAATGTATTATAAAATCATCTTTTAATAATAATGAACTATGAGATAAACACTTACCAAACTGATATAAAATTAAATCTCCATATTGTATTTCTTCTTTTTTTATTTCTACACAATATTTTTGCACTATTAATTCAAACATCTCACCTACAGGTTTATGCCATGCCCAATCTTCAGGATAAAAATCAGGTTTTTCTTCTTTAATTAAACCTAATTTAGCATAAACACCTATAATAAACATACCACAATCAGTACCTAAACCTTTATTTAATGTATAATGTCTATGAGGTGTACCCACCCAACTTTTAGCTTCAACTACTACTTTATTTCTCCACTCTTGTCCTCTATTTGCAATATTTCTTTCACCTAATCCCTGCTTTACTACCATATTTTTCTCCTATAAAACTGCATCTTGTTTAGGAACAAAAGGAAACCCACCATAATTAATCAAATTATTAAATTTACTTTCACAATCATCAAGATCATGTTTACAACCAGGTGCAACTTTAAAAGATATAGTTTGACCTACTGCATATGGGAAAGGTGGTATAACTGTAATTGTATTACTTGTATGGTTAGATATCGATCTTTTAAAATTTTTATTATCACCATCTGTCATTTCTATAAAACCTAAAGTATAGTAATCACTTGATTTAGCAGAAAATGTAGATGAATATAAAGTTTTACCACTTGGTGATGATTGAGATGTTATACCGTCACTTTGATATGTTGTAAGACCAAGAGAACAAAATTTATCATATAACTTCCAATTACAAGCTACCTGTATTTCCCTTCTTGGTAACAGAAAATTAAGAAAGTCTAATGTTTGTGCTCTTAATTCTAGTTGATTAAAACTAGAAGAAATATTTGCTACTTCACCTTCAAATAATAATATATTATCATGATCAGGTGCATCTTTTCTAACTCTAGTAATAGAAAAAGCAGCACCGCTTAATGTATTAGAAGTAACTGCTCTATTTAAACCCCAATTTGTAGCTAATGATATACTTGTTTGATCTACTCTAAGATCTGCAGAAAAAATTATTTTGCTTCTTTTAATTGGATATGGTTTATATGTTAAACCGTGATATGTTACAGATTCTTTGCTATCAGTATACGTAAATAAAGACATACCTGCAGCAGATATTTTATATAATTCTACTACAGCCTGCGTTAATCCAGCCAAATGTGCAGAATATCCTGTTGATAAAACTCTTGTCATAATTTAACATACCTTATATTATACAACTTCTTCCAAAAAAGAAACTTCACCAAAATAACCTAAAATATTCGCAAAATAATCAAAATTCTGCATATCTTTATCAAATGTAACAGTATGTGTTGTACCTAAAGATGGAACATATAACTGAAAATTTTCATAAGTACCTTTTCTAGCAATAAAAAAAGTTTTTATTTCATTCATATCTGATATTGAAATAGGTGTCCTGTATTTTATTGTAAATCTATATCTAGGTAAATCCCATTTAGAATTTCTTACTCTTTTTCCAGAATCAAATTCTGTAACTATAGTTCTAAATTCAGGTTGAACATTAAAATGTTCAACAGTTGGATTTGTAGAACTTGATGTCCATGTATAAACAGCCATTTAAAATAACTCCCTAATTATAAAATAAAAACAATTTATCATAATATACCCTTTACAGAGTGTGCCAACGAAAGTGAACAGTTCCACCTAAAGTAGCACCTTTTATAAAAACATTAGTCATCCTAATACAAGGAAACGATTCCTTTGTAGTTGCCTGTATTGTATCATATCCAGTCATAACAAAAGTATCTGATACATATAAATCATGTGTTGGTGTTGCAACCAACTCATAGGCATCATCAGGTACAACTAATGTCAAACCTGATGTAGTAAATACTAAAGGAGATGTTTTAGGTGTATCGCTACCATCTTGACATATAAATTTTGCTGTAACTTGTACATTATTACCTGCTGAGTCTTTTTGCAAAGCAGATGTTATAGTTGCCATATTAATTCTCCATAATAATTATAACGGTCTTCTATTTATATCACCACCTAAATTACCTATTGTTGGTGATCCTTTTACATCTAATACTGCAGATGCTATTGTATCTTTATTAGCTTTTACGTATTCTTGAAAACTTTGTGCATCAAGTGCATTTATAACAAATGTAGTAGGTTTAATTAAATCTGCAAATTTATCTAGTGGTACTATTGCTTCTCTCTGTCCTTTTTCTGATATTGCTGCTAGTGTTGGTCTTTTAGTTATTACATTAGAACTATCTAACTTTGCCATATTTGCTACACCACCTTTAGCAAATTTTACCAAATCAGCTTCAAAATCTAAACTTGATATTCCACCTCTAGCAAACTTAACTAAATCCATTATTCCACCTTTAGCTGCATACTCTACATTTTGACCTTGGTTAAAAAATTCGTCATGTGCTCCAGTGTCAGCTTGATTAGCTCCACCTGATCCTTCTGTTCCAGTACCTTGTTTCTTTGAACTACTCGCAAGCTTTTTCACACTATCGAAGACAAAACCGACTACTTTACTAAACAAATTTGGTCCTTTTGGTGCTTTTTCTACTACAGATTTTACTGTTCCACCCTTTTCACCTTTTATCATCCCATATACTTTAGAGAAAGCTGAACCTATACCTGTTAAAATACCACCAATAGCAATACCTATACCACCTACAATCCTTGTTATTCCACCTCCAAGTTTTGAAAGAAAACCAGGTCCATCACCAATACTTTCTTTAATACATGCACATATCTTTTCAGCACAATCACACCCATTAGATTTAAGGTTATCAAGAATACCTTTTTGCTCATTTTCTTTATTTCTTTTTGAACTTTTTAATGATTCTTTTTTTATTACGTCAAGAGATTTAGATACATCTTCTATAGGTTCTTTTTTTCCTTCCTCTAGACCTAAAGATGTTGCTGCATTAATCTTCTCCTTTTCTTCTGATAAACTAGAATAACCATCATATTTACTTTCATCTTGTGTCTTTTTCTTTAACAAACCAAAAGTTATTTTATTAAATACCCAGAGTAAACCTTTACCTATTTCTCTAACTGTGGTGCTAACAGCCCTTCCTATATTTGTTAAAATACTACTTACACCACTTTTAATCCTTGTAAATAAACCTTCTGTTTCTTTTACTTTAACTTCTTTTTCCTTATCTTCACCTTCAGCAAGTTTAGGTTTAAGTCCATCTTTTGAACCAATAGCATCTTTAATACATTCACATAGTTTATCAGCACAACTACATTCGCCAGATTTATATTCTTTATCTGTTTCTTCTTCTTCTTTAGCTTCAGATATAGCTTTTATGACTTTGGGTGATCTATGTTCTTTAATTCCTGTAAGATAATCTTCCTTTTTAAGTTTTTCCAATTCTGGTATTGTCTTTGCTTGCTCCCCTTGAATAGTAACTGGTACACCACCTTCTTTATGTGTTGTATTATCAACAATTTTTTTATCTTCTTCTTTAGCTTCTTTTACTGTATCACTAATAGACTTTAATACCCCATATTGTTTATTTGCTATTTCTTTATCTTCATCAGACTTTTTCTGTGCTATTGCTTTTAAATCTTCTACAGATGCACCTTCCTTTGGAAGAAGCTTTGGTGCAAATTTTCTAATAACTTTAGAAACAATTGTTTTACCTGCAAAACCTGTTATCTCTTTTAATATGGAATCAAAGAAACTCTGAAAAGTTTCTTGTAAGCTGGTTAATTCACCTTTAATGGTTTTAAAGAAAAAGTTACCAAGAGAATCAGCTAAACTTTGTGCTAACTGTACACCCATAGCCTCTATTCTTCCTCTTGCATTATCAAAATCATCAGCCCATTTTATCATCCCGCGAGAAAGTTTATCTGTTTCTTGGTGCATTGCATTTGTTTCTTTTTGGAACTGATTAAAGAACCTCTGTTGTTCTTCTGTAAGACTCCAATAATGTTCTCTTAATTTATCTAATAGTTCATCATTAGCTATTATTTGCTGTTCTGTTGTTAATCCCAATTCTTTTGTATGATTCTTCATCGCCTTTTTAAGTCTACCAAATTGCATTAACCATTTGTTAGTTTCTTGTTTAAACTTCTTAGACGGCATAACACCTAATGTTTCTATAAATGCACCTTCTCTTACTATTTCCATCCTGCGTTGTGTTTCTTTTAATTCTCTCTCATACTGCTTTTGTTTATCCCCAGTAAATTTCTCCATTGTTTTTATTGTTTCTTTAAGACGTTGAACCATTCTTTCTGCTGCACCTTCTCCTTGTAGACTCATAACATTTTTATACCATCCTGATTTATTTTCTCCTTCTCTAAGTTTTTCACTTAATTGTGCTGCATTTCTTTGATTAAACGCTAATGTTTCATAAGCATGAACCATAGCCTTTACTTGTGGTTGTATACCAGCTAATTGGTTCTGATATGTCATGCTTGCTGTATCCATTGTTTCAGTAACAGTTTTTAGCTTTTTCTCAAACAAATCCATCATCTTTATAGGATGATCTGCAGTCATAGCTTTTTCTATATTAGGAATTTCTATACCCATAGCCGTCTGGTATATGTGTGTTCCTTTTCTTACTGTCTCTCCAACTCTTTCTAACCAGTTTGAACCGTCATATAAAATACTACCTTCCAATGAAGTTTTTATTCTATCTAATTCAATTTTTTTCTTTTTTGCATCTGGACTATCCGATTTTATGTCAGCTTTTTGTTTTTCAATTGCAGCAATAAGAGAATCTAATACTCTCATAGACTCTAGTGCTTGCGCATTTTCTTCATCTGCTAATCTTATGCTTCTATACCACGCACCTCTTTGTACTTTACTATGCTCTTTTGAATTAGATGAAATTAATTTTTGCCACTCTTTTATATTCTTTGAATTTTTCTGTATTGTACTCTGTAATTCTGTTAAAGTTCTCGTATCAGTAAAACCTTTTTGTCCACGCCTTTCTTTCATTGTTGCTTTAGTTTTAGTACCTGCCTTATAACCTAACTTGTTTAATTCTTTTTTCCATAATTTCGGTAGTTCTTCTTTAACACCTTCTACGCCTTCCTTTTTTCCACCACCTCCAAAAAGCCAAAATGCACCTTTAACTGCTTTCATAAAACCTTTACCCATTATCTCACCTATCCACATAAACATATTTTTTACTTTATCACTTACTATCATAACCTGCGACCAGAAATCTAATTTTAAAAATTCTTTTACTGAATTATATAAAGCTTTTATTGTAGTAAAGAACCTAACTATAGCATCAGTTGCTTCGTCTAGACCAGTAGTCATAATTGCTGGTATTTTTATTTCTAAAAGTGTTTTTAAATCTTTAATATAACCTAATTTTTCAAACACTCTATGTAATGAAGCTACTACAGCTTTAACATAAAACGACATCCTGTACCCAAACTCTTTTATCATCACATTTAACTGTGCTATTTTATCTTGAAAATCTTCAATATCCTCACCACGGTCTTTTATACCTTTACCCATTCTTAAGGTTTCTTCTGTGAAAGCTAATTTCTTTTCATAATCAGTTAAAGCATCAGCAGCAACACCTATTTTATTTGCATATTTATCATACGCAACACCTACACGTACTATAATACCCAAGTTATCCAAGATTAAACGTGATTGTCGACCTATACCAAGTGCTATATCAGAAAATGCAGCTGAAACTTCTGTACCCATAGCTTTAGATGCATTTCTAGCTACTTCCATTAATTCAGTTAATTTGTAGGCGGGGATACCAAGTAGAACTGCTCTACTGGCTGTTTGCATGATACTATATACATCTAGTGTATCTTTACTTACTTTTTTTAGCTTTGCTAATACATCTTTTGCAACAACTGCATGGGTTGACATTAAATTGGCAAAAGCTTTACTTTGAACTTCTATTTCAGTAGCCCTTGTAGACATCTTTACCAAAGTTTTAAGAGCCATGACTGCAGTACCTATAAGTCCAGCACCAATTGCAAATGGAATAAAAGCTTTCTTTCCTACCTTCTTTAGCATACCAAGTGCTCCACTAGCCCCACTTATTGATTTACGAAGCAGACCCATCTTTTTTGTTGCTTGCGTTACACTTTTCCCGGTTTCCTTTACTGCTTTATCAACACCATTAAAAGCAAATTCCATTTGCTTTCCAGCCTTAGCAGTCTTTTTTGCAGCTTTATCAAGACCTTCTGTAGACTTTTTAGTATCCTTTACTCGTTTAGAAGTTGATTTAGTTTTTTTACCTAATGAAAAAAGTTCTTTACCAAGTTGAAAAACACTTTTAATACTAGCTGATACTCTTTTATTATAACCAACAGTTGACTGACCTAAATTATCAAACCCTGTTTTTGCTCCCTTTTGGTTCTTTTGCAATGTCTGGAAATTTTTCTTCATCTTTGCAGAATATTTTCCCATTTTATTAGCATTATCACCAAAACCTTTTCCACCAACTTTAATGCTCTTGTTTAATTTCTTAGTGGAACCTGCAGCAGCCATCATAGCCTTCATCCAGCCTTTTACATTTGCTGTTAGATTTATACCAAAAGTCTTTTTTGCCATTTGTTATTCCTCTATTACATTAATACCCATACTTTTTATCTTATCTGTATCTGTTGCACTTACAGATTTATTAAATGATTCTTTTTTTATATTAGCTCCATGTAAACCAGCCTGGAGCTTAAAATCTTCTTTTCTTCTTTCAGCCATTGCAACAGTTAAAAGTTCAATCTGTGCTTTTGTATGACTAAAAACTTGTTCAACAGTCCAACCATATTCACTACAAAGCAAATCTATTATTTCACCAAAGTTTGACTTGCCTGTTGAAATATCACCGCGTACTTGCTGAACAAACTTCGCAAAAAAGGCACAAACACTCCCATCACATCATCAGCCGTCAATGTTTCTTCTATCTCTTTTTCGGGTTTACTTGTGAGGATAGCTACTATTTGTGTAATAGTTTGTGGTGCTTCCTGAATTAATGGTGTGATGAGTCTTACCATAGCATCAAAACCTGCATCATCACTTTCATTATCTACACTAGAAAGATTATTAAATATTTCTATCATATTATTTTCAGTGAAAAATTTCGATACCAGTTGACATACGAATATTTCTTTACCCCAAGGTAATGGTTGTATAGTAATTTTATTACCACTAGATAAAGTATATTCTTCTCCTATTTTTGCAAAAACTTTTACTTCTGACTCTGTGTCGTTCTTTTTCTCGTTAGACATATTTTTGTGCCTCCTAGACATCTTTTATGTTAAATAAATTAATTTATACGTCTCATCTGGAATATTGTCTTATCTGAATCTAAAGTTGCTGAAGCCCAATCAGTTGTAGAATTCAACCCAGCAAATGCATATGGGAATTCTTGAACATCATCTCCAAAACTGGTTGTGAGCTCACCAGAACCATTAGCTTTCCAAATGTCTATCTCAATAGTAGAACCAGCTGCCATTCTATGGACATATTTTACAGCAATTTCGCTAAAGTTCATATCACCACCAAAATCAAGTTGAGTGGCTGATGCAGCTCCTGCACCTAATGACTTAACTAGTTGCTCAAAATTCCATTCTATGGCTGTTACAGTTAATGTAACATCTTCTGCTGTACAATAAGAAATAATAGGTTGAGCAGGGAAACCCTGATCAATATCTAATTTTTCTCTTGTAATACTTAATTCTCCACCTCTAACAGCACCAACATCAGTTGTTGGAGTTGTACCAGCAGATGCTAAGTACAGAACACCGGGACCTATAGAGATATTACTTGTCGTATATGATGGGACATTATAACCTGGCATAATTATCTCTCCTTATAAAAAAAATAAACAGTTATTATTCTTCAGAATAATTAACTATATTTTGTTTACCGCAATTTCTACATAATACGGTAACTTCACCTTTACGAATATATACAAAGAGATCTTTGTATTTTATCCTTAAAATTTCACTTCTTGAATCTGTATAGCCTAAAATCTTTTTACAATCTATACATTTCCATGCAACACATAATATCTTTTCTTCTTCCTCTTTCATTTATACACCTATTATTACTAAATTTAAACTTGCTACAACTATATGTAACCTATCTGTTTCATTAAATGTTTCATCAGGTGTACCATTTTCTGTTATACGCATCCTTACATTTGCATCTGATACAACAGAAAATAATACTAAACTTCTTATTTTTTCATAGATATTCCAACATTCACTATAACTTTTAGTAGAATAACATTTTACTGATACATTAGATTCAGCCAAATTTGGTATATTATCATCAGAATTACCACTTCCAAATGTAAAAGTAACACACGGATACATTGGATTTTTTAATGTTGCTAAATCCTGTGGATATATTTTACCCTTTATTAAATTAAACAATGTAGAATCAGATCTCAGTGTTCTCATTAATAATGTTCTACTCTCTTTTATCATAACTAATTTCAACCTAATTTATGACTAACGTATGTTACTTTATTTTACATTTATAACGTGTTTTAACTAACATTTAGCCAAAAATTAGGTTTTATTTCTCCAAACCCAAATTTTTTATATCAAAACGATCTTGTATTAATTTAATTTTTTCATCATGGTCTTTCCATGATTCTTCAGATATTTCACCTCTTTGAGAAATATGATCACAATTATTAGGTGACATCTTAAATCTATAACCTTTTTCTCTCATCTGTAATTGTACCCATGTTTCATCGTGCCAAGAACGCCAGTTAATATCTGGTAATATACCTTCAGGAATATTTCTATGCATCCAACAATAACCAGTAAGAACATCTACATAATTACCTTGTAAACCACTACGTTTATTGTAGTTACTCAAATCTTCATATACATAGTGTCCACAAGGTCCTACTCCTGCTATATTACTATCTTCTTGTATTATATTTAATAGTATTTCATCCCAACCTGGATATACTATTACATCATCATCTATACATGCTATATAATCATATTTAGCTACTAACTTACCGTAATTCCTTGAATATGTCCACTCATTATTTTTTAATCCTATATATTTATCTACATAATCATCATAACTTCTTTTATAATTATTAGCATTATCTACTAAAATTACTTCATTAATATTATTGGTATTCTTTTTTACTGCATCTAAACAAGTTGATACATCACGGTTGTATGTTAATATATTTATACTTATCATAATAGAACTTTGGCACAGATATTTTGCACAGATATTTTGCACAGATATTTTGCACAGATATTTTGCACAGATATTTTATATCTGTTGCCCTATTAAACAAAATTCTCCATCTGTATCAACTTTATATATTAATATTTTATCAAGATCATACATATTTACTTCTTTATTACCTGTATATGTATTCCAATCCATAGATATAGCTATTAATATCCATCTTAATTTCTCTATATCTCTTAAACAATGTTCTCTACATATGCTAGTATAACACTCAAGAACAGGTTCTGTATCTTCAGGATTATTACATTCAAATTCAAATTTTAAATTCTTTGAAACTATATAATCATTAAATATCTTAACTACTTTTTTTACATCTTCTGCTGTATTACATTTCTGTTTTTCTATTTCAGTAATGAAATAGTGTTTAGCTTGTTCTTCACTATGAACCTTATTAAAATAGCTCATAACTCCAAAAGTTATACCAACAATAGTTGCAATTATTAAAACACTTTTAACAATATCAGATATTTCTATTTTACCCCTTCTTGATTGTAATTTATGTAACATAGATAATATCTTATCTATTTTACTGTTTTGTTCCTTAATATGACCAGATTCAACACAAGTCATTGAATGTTCTAATAACTTATCATATTTTTGATTACCCTCTTTCTCATGCCTTTCAAAATCAGTTTTTAAATTTTTAAGAGTTTCATCTGTACGAATTACAATATCTCTTATATCTTCTTCCATTACCATTTTCCTTTGTTATTAAAATTTTGGCTATGATAACAGAAAATATCAAGCCTATAAAAAAATTACAATTATTCTTCTATTGTAACTCTGTCAATTCCCAATTCTGATTGTCCTCATTCCATCTATACATTTTATCATCGTCTGGATATGGTATTGGTGATTCCCACAGGCAGGTATCTTCATTTAGTGACCACGACGGGTATGGTTGTGAAGTGTAAAAAGCATCTCTATCACTATCGTATGTAAAACCAACTCCTGCATAATTCTTTCTCAAAGCAATGCCACCGTCAGGTTCATTACTATTAGGAGCATAATG
>CAXETO010000002.1:0-18295 GCA_963999255.1 uncultured archaeon
ATCATTATAATTTATTATTTCTAAATAGTTAATTAATAAAATTGTATATATTGACTTATTAATATTATTTTTAGCTTGTTGTAATGATCTTAAAAAAGCTCCTTTTGTTGGTATGTTCCCGTCTTTTAACTTAATTTGATTTTGTAATTTGATATCTATTTGTTGTTTTCTTATTAGAAATATATCTAATTGTGTTTGGGTTAAATGTGAATGTTGATATAAATAATCTAGTATTGGATCTGATTTTAAATATTTAGTTATCATATTATTATTTATTATACAATTATGTATAATAATTTTTATTTATTAATATCTTAATTTATTAGATTATATATGTAAAATTACTTAATAATTTAACTAATATCGACTTAAATCTTTAAAAATTATAATTAATTTTATTTCATTAATTATTATATTAGAAATATATTAATAATTATGTGTTATAGTTAAATTAGTAAAATTGGGAAGTAGAAAAAAACGTCGAGTTATTAAAATAGTTAAAAAATCATTACCAAAGGTATTTTTATGTCCAAATTGTGGCATGTCCTCTATTAGAATTAAGTTACAAATTGATGATTTTATTGTAACATGTGGTAGTTGTAATTTAACTCCTTCTGATAAATGGTTAACTGATAAAAAATTAAATTTAAAGAAAAAAGAACCTGTAGATATCTTTAATGAATTTGTTGATGATTATATGTCTGGTGGTTTATAATTTATATGAAACAAAATATTGAATTTAAAATAGAACAACAATTAAATAAAAAAAAAACCTTAGTATTCGCTTTAATTGATTCAGAAAATATTAATATGAAAAATATTGATAAATTTACTACGACTTTAGTAAATTGTGGCGTATCAGCGATATTAGTTGGTGGCTCTACAATTTTAGATCAATTAGAAATTCATAAACTTGTTAAATCTATTAAAAAAAATATTAAAATTCCTATTATTTTATTTCCTGGAAATGTTAATGGTATTACACCTGAAGCAGACGCTATTTTTTTCAGTTCATTATTAAATTCTTTGTCTACATATTTTATCATTGAAGCTCAAATGTTAGGAGCCGCTGCAATTCATAAATATAATTTAGAAACTATTCCAATGGGTTACTTAATTGTTGGTGACGGTGGGACAACCGGATTTGTTGGTAGTGCACGTACTATACCACATACTAAACCAAATATTGCAGTTATGTATTCACTTGCAGCACAATATTTAGGTATGCGATTTTTATATTTAGAAGCAGGATCTGGTGTGACGTCACACGTATCTGTTGATATGATATCACATGTAAAAAAAGTTTATAATGGAAAATTAATTGTTGGGGGAGGAATTAAAAATGTTCAGGACGCTGTGGAAATATCAAATGCAGGTGCTGATATCATAGTTATAGGAACTTTATTAGAAAAACCTGGATTTGAAAAAATACTTAGTGATATTATAAATAATATTTCATAATATTTGGTCAATTTTTTTGTTTGATATAGAGAAAATATATTCAAATTATTTACAACTTACTTCTTTCCCTAATAATTATAATGAATATAATAAAAATCTGTTAAATTCTCTTTTTCAAACTTATGATGTAGCTCAAAATAATAAACAACAGGGATTAGATAATAATTTAGATGTTGAATGTAAAATAATAATTGATTTACCTGATAGAATTAAAAATTTAATTGATATTCCTGTTGATAAACGTATTAGAGAATTACTTAAAAAAAATGATAAGGAATTAACCGCTTTAACTATTGCTGAAGAAATTGCTTTAGGTAAATTTGGATTTTTTGATAAAGAAAAAAGTTTAAATTTGGCTATAAGAACTGGGTTAGCTATTTTAACTGATGGTGTTACTGTTGCCCCCCTTCAGGGTATATCTGATATCAAAATTAAGGATAATGATGATGGTACATCACATATTGCAATTTATTTTGCTGGTCCAATTAGGTCTGCTGGTGGTACTGAAGCAGCTTTAACGTTAGTTATTGCAGATAAAGTTCGTAAAACATTAGGTATTGATCGCTATCATGTCACTCAAAATGAAATTGGACGTATGATAGAGGAATTAAGATTATATGAACGTGAAGTTAGTAATTTTCAATATAAAGTTAATGATGATGAATTAAAATATACTCTTGAACATATTCCAATTGAAATCGATGGTATTCAAACTGATTCTGCTGAAGTAATTCATGATTTACATAGAAATATGAAAAGAATTAATACTGATCGCGTTCGAGGTGGAGCATTAAGAGTATTAAATGATGGTGTAATTGGTAAATCTAAAAAATTATTAAAAGTTATTACTGATTTATCAATTCCTGATTGGGAATGGTTAAAAGATATTAATGTGAATAAAACTGAAGATAAAATTCATTTTCAGGATGTTATAGCCGGTAGACCTATTTTATCTACTCCTAAAGCAATTGGAGGACTACGTTTACGATATGGAAGATCAATTAATACTGGTTTATCAAGTATTGGTATTCATCCTTCTTTAGCTTTAATATTAGATTACCCTTTTGTTGTAGGTACACAAGTTAAATTAGATTTACCAGGTAAAGGTGCTACAATTAGTTTTGTTGACACTATTGAACCTCCTATTGTTAGATTAAAAGATAAATCTGTAATTAAAATTTCAAACTTAAAACTTGCTCAGTCTCTTATTCATGATATTGAACAAATAATTCATTTAGGCGATGTTTTAATTAGCTATGGAGATTTTTTAGAAAATAATTTTAATTTACCCCCATCTGGATATGTAGAAGAATGGTGGATTTTTGATTTAATTAATGCTTTAAAAAAACATAATATTATTGATAATAAATCTAATTTCTTAGATATTAATTATAATAAAATTATTAATATAATTCAAAATCCTTTAACAGTTATTCCAACATTTGATGAATCTATATTACTATGTGAAAAATTAAATATTCCATTACATCCTAATTATTTATATTTTTGGGATTTACTTACAATTTCAGAAGTTAATGAATTACGAAGAGAATTTTATATTGATAAAGATAATGAATTAATTTTAATTAAAAATAATAATTATTTTAAAGAATTAATTGAAAAATTAGGAATTCCACATTATATTAAAAATAATAATATTGTTATTCAAAATTTACATTCAAAAATATTAACTAAATTATTGAATTTGAATTTAAATTCATATACAATTAAAAAATGGAATAACTCAATAGATTTTATATCAGATCTATCTAATATTACAATTAAAACTAAAAGTTCTGTTACAGTAGGAGTTCGAATAGGAAGACCTGAAAAAGCCGCTATTCGTAAAATGAAACCCCCCATTCATGTTCTATTTCCTATAAATCAAGCTGGAGGTAATTTTCAAGATTTAATGCGTGCTCGTAAAATCAATTCTAATGATTTTAATATTAATATAGCTAATTTATATTGTGAAACTTGTAATTTATATTCAATTACAAAAAAATGTCTTAAATGTTCTAAACTATTAGATATAACATCATTTTGTAATAAATGTGGTAAAATTTCTATTATTGATGATAAAAATGAAAAAAAATGTAAATTTTGTAATGGATATATTCAACATTTTCGTGATATTAATGTTAATTTAGACTCTTTAATTAAACAAGCTATCAAAACAGTAAATTATTTTCCTAAAAAACCACTAAAAGGGGTTAAATCTCTCTTTAGTGAGTATAAATATTGTGAATCTATAGAAAAAGGATTATTAAGACATAAATATGATTTAACAATTTTTAAAGATGGAACTGTTAGATTTGATGCTACTAATTCTCCTACCACACATTTCACTCCTAAACAAATTAATATTACTCTTAAACAATTAAAACAATTGGGATATGATTATGATGTGAATAATATTGTTTTAACTTCTACCGATCAATTAATAGAATTAAAAATTCAAGATGTTATATTACCTGTAGATTGTATTAAATTATTATTTAATGTGTCTAAATATATAGATGAATTATTAATTCATTTTTATCAAAACGACGCATTTTATAAATGTAAAAACTATGATAATTTAATTGGTAAATTAATTATAGGTTTAGCGCCTCATACTTCTGTTGGTACAATAGGACGAATTATTGGTTATACAAATACACATACATGTATTGCTCATCCATATTGGCACTCATCTAAACGTCGTGATTGTGATGGTGATGGGGATGCAATTATGTTACTTCTTGACGTTTTACTAAATTTTTCTAAAGGTTTTTTACCTACACATTCCGGTGGTTTAATGGATGCACCATTATTAATACAACCATTAATAATACCTAAAGAATTACAACGTCAAGTCCATAATTTTGATGTTAATTCTATATATCCAAAAGAATTTTATGATTTAACATTAACTAATTCCCCCCCTTCAATTATTGAAAATAAGATGGATCTAATTAAAAACAGATTAGATAATAATAATCAGTTTTATGAATTTGGTTTTACTCATTCTACAAATTATTTAACTATAGATAAAAATCGTAGTTCTTATTCCACATTAGCTACATTAAATGATAAATTAAATAAACAAATTGATTTAGCAAAAAAAATTCAAGCTGTTGATGTTAATACTGTTGTTTCATCTGTTATTAATACACATTTATTACCAGATATATTAGGTAATAAAACTGCATATACTACACAACAATTTCGTTGTGTTAAATGTAATATTAAATATCGACGTATGCCCATTCTTAATCAATGTTTTTACTGTCACCAAAAATTAAATATTACTATTTCTCAGAAATCAGTTGAAAAATATGTAAATATAGTTAATAAGTTATCAAAAAATTATGTACTTGATAATTATCTACAAGAACGTATTGATTTAATTAATAATGAACTTAAATTTTTATTTCCTCAAGATCCGTATAAACAGTCTGATTTATTATCATATGTTACTTAATTTTTCTTATCATGCAATCAAGTTCAATTAAAAATATGATTTGGAATTATCCAACTAATATTTGGTTTGGACTTGATAGAATTTTAGATTCTCCGAAAGCATGTACACAATTAAATATAGTTAAACCATTAATTGTTACTGACTCTAAATTATCACAAACTTCGATTATTAAAAAACTATTTGATATTCTTCAATCTCATTCTATATCTTTTGATATATTTGATAAAATTCAACCCAACCCTATAAGTAAAAATGTATTTGATGGAATTAACGTATATAAAAAAAATAATAATGATGGTATAATTGCAATTGGAGGTGGTAGTGCTTTAGATATTGGTAAAACAATTGCATTTATGTCACATCAAACCAAACCATTGTGGGATTTTGAAGATATTAATGACCAATGGAAAAAAGCCAATAGTAAGTTTATAGATCCAATTATTGCTATACCAACTACTGCTGGTACTGGTTCTGAAACTGGTAGAGCTAGTTTAATTATTAATGAAAAACTTAAAGTTAAAAAAATTATTTTTCATCCAAAAATGATGCCCAGTATTGTAATTCTAGACCCTTTATTAACACTCAGTTTACCTCCGCCTTTAACAGCATATACTGGTATGGATGCATTAGCTCATAATATTGAAGCTTATTGTTCTAATGGCTTTCATCCTTTAGCTGATGGTATAGCTGTCGAAGGCATTCGAATTATTTATGATAACCTTCTTACTGCTTATTTAAAACCAAATGATTTACATGCACGATCTAATATGTTAATTGCAGCAAGTATGGGTTCTACCTCTTTTCAAAAGGGACTTGGTGCAATTCACTCTTTAAGTCATCCAATAAATGCCCTTTATAATACACATCATGGTTTAACAAACGGAATTATTATGCCATATGTACTTCAACATAATAAAATTAAAATAAATTCCCGAATTAAACGCCTAGCCTCCTATCTTAACATTCCTCATCCATCATTTGACAGTTTTATGGGATGGGTTTTAAAACTCCGTAAAGAATTACATATCCCAAACACTTTAAATGATTTAGGAATTAAATATCAAAATTTAAAAATTTTAACTCCAATGGCTTTAGAGGATCCATCTACATTTGGAAATCCTATTAAACTAAATTTATCAAATATTAAAAAATTATATGATAATTGTTGGTATGGTAAACTATAATTTTTATATTATATTAAATTATTATTGTTTTTTTAGTTCTGAATAGAAATATTATTAATATTTTATTACTTTATATTATATAATTAATTTAAATAAGACAATGATGATTTATGAATTTTGAATCCATATTATATAAAGAAATTAAAATTACAAATCAAACGTCTCCAACATTTATTTTAAATGATAAAAATGTTGATATTTGGGATAAAAAATATAATTATTATCATTCCAAAACTCCATTAGATTATATATCTAAATGTATAATTGATTCTCAAAAAACAAAATTAGATATTTTTTCTCCAATAATTGGGAAAGATAAAGAAAAACTTCTAGTTAAAACTGCCTTATTATCAAATTCAACCATATTATTTACTGGTGAAAAAGGTTATGGTAAAACTACTTTTTCAAAATCAATAGCTAATTTATTACCTGAAAAATTATTATCTATACAAGATTGTAAAATTAATGATGACCCTACTTATCCAATATGTTTTTCATGTAAAAAAAAATATTTAGATAATAAAGAAATACATCTTACTTGGATTCCTCGAATTTGGGTCAGGATTTCTGGTGATCCACTTCTTAATACAAGACAATTAATTGGTGGATTATCTATCCAAAAAATACTTGAAGGGAAAGATTTAGATCATCCAGAAGTTTTTCTTCCAGGAAGAGTTTTAAAAGCAAATAGAGGAATATGTTATTTTGATGAATTAGGAGCAATTCCAACCTCTTTACAAACATTATTACATGAATTATTTGAGGAAAAGCAAATAACATCAAATGAGGGTGATATAATTCCTTTTAAACTTAATTCTCTTACTATGGCCGCTACTAATCCATCAAATTATCGTGGTACTAATCCAATTAAAGAACCTTTACTTGATAGAATGGAAGAAATACCAATTTTACCACCAGATAATTTACAAGAAGAAATAATTATAAGTCAAAACCATATGTTTTCAAATTCTACTTTTAACTCTAAACTTATAATTCCCCCTTGGCATAATGAAATTTTGATACGTATAATTCAAATCGCAAGAAATAAAAAATTTCCTATTAGTAAAAAAATTTTAACTCCCCCATCATGTCGGGGTTCAATTAAACTCTTAGACCATATTTCAAGTAATATGATTTTAAATTCACATAATATTACCTTTTTTTCAGATTATGGTGTAAATAATCAAATAGTTAAATTATCTCTTTATGGACGAATTGAACTAGAATATGCTACAAATGAATTAAAAAATGAGATTATTGATCAATTAATTACTGAATCAATTAAATTAACTTGTAAAGAAATTTATAATAAAATACCTGAAAATTTATTTGATTTATTTATTAAATTAATTAAAACAAATTTGTTAAACAAAAAACAAAATTATCTTGATATCTCTACTCAAAATATTAAAAAAATTCAAAACACTAAATTAATTTCACAAATTTGTAGTCAAATCTCAAATATTGATATTAAAAATACTGAATTATTAGCATCCCTACTTGAAATTATTATTCATTCTATTTCTATATGTGCACCTCAAATTATTACTTGTACAAATAACCAATATTTTATTAAGAAATAATTATGAAACCTGTTTGCTACCCTTGTAATGAATTTCTTGATGAAAATACATTATCAACATTATTTGGTAAAGATTATACTGAAAATCTTGTTTATGAATTATATAATCCAAATGATAAAAAGATTGAAAATTCAAAAATTAGTGAACTATCTCAGAAATATGAACAAGAATTCAATAATGATCCACAACATAATAATTTAGACATTCTAAATGATTCTAAAGACGATTGGTTATATCAAAATACTATTCAAAAAACTATTAAAAAAAATTATATTCAAAAAAAAATATGGCATCAAATTCAGAAAGGAATTAAAAGTGGTAATATTTCTCCAGATGAAATATCAGTTAATGATTTAATTAATAATTTGAGTGATATTGTATTAGATGAACTTGTAAAAGAAGGTTATATAGATATTAAATTGAAAGACAATCCCATTTATTTAAAAGATAATATTTCATATCTTGAATATACAAATAAAAGTGAAGAAATTATTGCACAAAAAATCCTTGATGAAACTATTCAAAAATTAGATAAATTCAATCATGGAACACATGAAATAGTAAAATCAGGAATTAGTAATTTTCCATCAAATACATTAATTGAATATGATTATTATTTACATGATTATGATATGCTTGATATTCAAGAAACTCTTCTGTCTTCTATCTTAAGAAATAATAATAATTTAGAAATTAAAATTGAAGATTTAAAAATACGGGAACAAAAGAGTTTAGTTAATTCTAATTACGTTATTTTATTAGACTCATCTTATTCTATGCATGGAAATAAATTTCTCGGTGGACAAATGGCTACATTATCTTTACAAAAATTAATTAAAAATAATTATAAAGACGATTATTTAGATGTAGTTACATATAGTGATAATTCATTTCTTGTAGATTCTGGCGAACTTCTTAAAATTAAACCTCATGGAAATACAGATATAGGACAAGCAATTGATTTTGCTATTAAATTATTAAATAAAAGACATGGGAATAAAAATATAATTTTAATTACTGATAGTGAACCTACTACTACCTCTAATAATCAATTACCAGAAGATAATATGTATCGTGCAGCATATTTATCAGGTAAAGAAAATATTAGATTAAATATTATTATGTTAGACAAAAGTCAAAATTTACGTCTTATATGTGAACAAATGGCTAATTTAAATGGAAATTCTACAATAGTATATGTTGAAAATCCATTAAATTTAAAAGAATTTCTCATTCACTCATTTATTAAATATAAAAAATAATATTTTATTATAATTTTAAATTCTTTTCTAGATCAATAACAGCCTTTTTTATCTCATCAAGTGATGCTTCATCTTCAATTGTTGAATAATCTCCTAAATCTGACTTACTTAAAACTGCACTAACTAATCTTCTCATAATTTTTCCACTCCTTGTCTTCGGAATCATTTTAACAAAACTAATATTTGATATAACCACAATTGCACCTAATGAATTACGTATTAATTTCTTTAATTCTAATTTTAAATTTTCACTCTCTTTAAAATCTTTTTTTAATACTACTAATACACTAGCAACTTGTCCACGTAACTCATCTGGAACACCTACAACAGCAGATTCAGCAACTGAATGATGAGTTAATAATATATTCTCAATTTCAACAGTTCCAATTCTATGTGCTGATATCTTAATTACTTCATCAGAACGACCTACAAACCAAAAATATCCATCTGAATCTTGAAATGCTGCATCACCAGTATAATAATAATTAGGAATTTTATTCCAATAATCATTTACATATCTTTCATCATCATTCCAAAGTGTAGGTGTAAGACCAGGAAATGGTTTTTTAAATACTACTATTCCTTTATCTCCAGTTTTAACTTTTTGACCCTTCGAATCAACAATCTCTGCTTCTATTCCTGGTAAAGAAATTGTTGCAGAACCTGGTTTGATTGGAAGTAAATTTAAACCTGCTGGATTAGCTATTACTGGACCACTACTTTCTGTTTGCCACATATGATCAATTACTGGTATTTTATCATTAAACACCTTTTTTTGTAACCACGACCACGCTGGAGGATTTAGTACTTCACCTGCACTAAAAATCATTTTTAAGGAATCTAAATTATAAGATTTTGGCCATTTTTCTCCATATTTCATTAATGCTCTAATACCTGTAGGAGCAACAAAAAATTTTGTAACATTATTTCGTTCCAGAATTTCCCACCAAACACCTGGATCTGGATAATCTGGTACTCCTTCATATATTATAGTTGCACATCCATGTAATAATGGACTATAAACAACATAACTATGTCCTACAATCCATCCTATATCTGCAGGTGACCACCAAATATCTTTATCATTTAAATCATATACCCATTTTCCCATAGTGTAAACATATGTTTGATAACTACCATGAGGTTGAACTGTACCTTTTGGTTTTGCCGTAGTTCCTGAAGTATGTAAAATAAAAGCCAATTCTTCTGAATTCATTTCCAATGATTTAGTTTCTACTGATTTTCCAATGTCTAACGCTTCTTCCCATAAAATATCTCTATTTCTTTTAATTTCAAAATCTTTATTTTCTCTATCAAAAATAATTACTTTTTTAATACATTTAACATTAACAAGTGCTTTATCTACAATTTCTTTAAGTTTAATTTTTTTACCCTTTCGATAACCAAAATCTGCAGTTATTAAAATTTTAGATCCCACATCATTAATTCTATCTGCTAAAGCATCTGACCCAAATCCTGCAAAAACTACTGAATGAATAGCCCCAATCCTAGTTATTGCTAACATTGAAATAATTGCTTCAGGAACCATCGGCATATATATTGTAATTCTATCACCTTTTTCAATTCCTAAAGCTGTTAATGCTGATGCAACACGTTTAACTTGATTTAACATTTCATTATATGTGAGTATATTATTTTGATTAGTTTCTGGGGATTCCCAAATTATAGCTGTATGATCTCCTCTGTTTTTTAAAAAAATATTTCTTTCTAAACAATTATATGAAATATTTGTTTTTCCATTTATAAACCATTGAAATTTAGGATAATTCCATTCGAATACTTTATTCCATTTTTTAAACCAATATAATTCATTAGCCCATTTTTCCCAAAATTTATTAATATTTTCTGAAGCTTCTTGTCTCATTTTTTCTAATAATGGTGAAATCAAATTATTTTTAGTCAATTTAATCACCTTTAGTATTTAATTAATAATTTTCTATTTTTTCACTCATTTTTAGTAATAAATTTTTTCACAATCTCCATATATTCTTCCATCTCTTCAAGATGTGCTGTATGTCCACTTTTTTGAAATATATGCATTTGTGAATTTTTAATACCATTATGTATTGTTTGAGAACATTTAGGTGTAATTTCATCATATTTTCCTACAGTGATTAAAGTTGGTGTATTTATTTCTCCCAGTCTATTTATTCTATTCCAATTTTTTAAATTTCCAATTACTGTAAATTCATTTGGACCATTCATAGTTTCATATACTTGATTTCTATCTAAATTATCTACAGTCCTCATAATACAATCTGGCCATATATTCATACGGCATACATGACGTTTATAAAATTCCATTACGGCTTCTTCATATTTTGGGTTATGATAATCCTGTTTTGATTCATAGTATTCCAGAGTATCACGTGTTTCTTTTGGAAGTAAAGCTTTTAATTTGTTTGCTTCTTCTACAAATTCTGGAATACTTGCTGATGTACTAGCTAAAACTAAACTTTGAATTCCAGTTGGTTGGCTTAACATATATTCAATAGATAACCATCCACCCCAAGATTGTCCAATTAAATGAATTTGATCTAATTTTAATGCTTGACGTACTAAATCCACCTCTTGAACTGAACGATCTATATGCCATAAACTTTTATCATTCGGTAAATCTGATTTCCCACATCCTAATTGATCATAAAATATTACACGTCGATCTTTACTAGCTAATTTTTCAAATGATTCTAAATAATCATGCCCGGCTCCTGGACCACCATGTAAAGTTAAAATTGGAATTTGATCTCCAGACCCCACAATTCGGTACCAAATCTTTCCTTCAGGAATATTTATCACACCTTCTTCTGTTGATATTGCCATTCTAAACTAAATCTATTAAATACGTAATAATATTAAAATATATTCGTAACAGTATTTATTATTAATCAATCTTAAAAACGTGAAATAATATGTGTGGTATAGCTGCGATTCTTTATAAAAATAATGTGTTAAATGCACCTGTAGGCCCCCATCTTGTATCGATGTTACAATCTTTAAGACATCGAGGTTCAGATTCTACTGGAGTTACAATTTATAGTTCAAATAATAAATCAAATGAATTAATAATTATATTACGTATTACTTCTTTCAAATATGACAAAGCAGTATTAAAAACAAATTTAACTCAACTTATTCAATCTCAGGGTTCACAAATTCAAGAATTTAATTTTACTGAAAATCATATTAAATTAATTATAACTAATATTAAAAATATTAAAACGCTTGCTGAACAAATTAAATCTATCGGTAATTTAGAAATTGATAGTATTGGTTCTAATTCACAAGTCATTAAAGATACGGGAGATGCTAAGGATTTAGATAATAAACATAATATATCTCAAATCTCTGGCTCTCATGGTATTGGTCATGTTCGATTAGCTACTGAAAGTATTGTAGATGTTACTCATTCTCATCCATTTTGGGCTTATCCATTTCCAGATATAACAGTTGTACATAACGGTCAACTTACTAATTATCGAAGTTTAAAACGTTTTTATGAATCCAAAAGCCATAAATTTCAAACACATAATGATTCAGAATTAATTGCAGTTTATTTAGCAGATAAACTTGCTAATAATTTATCTTTAAAAGAAGCTCTTAATCAAAGTTTAGTTGATCTAGATGGAAGTTATACATATTTAGTATCAACTAAAGATGGATTAGGATTTGCTAAAGAAAAATGGTCATTTAAACCACTAGTTCTAATGGAAAGAAAAGATATAATTGCTTTAGCTTCTGAAGAAATTGCTTTACGTCAGGTATTTCCAGAGGAAATTGATCGATTAGAACCTCAAGAGAATGAAGTAATGACTTGGAAAATTTAATTAAATTAATGGATTTGTTAGTATGACTAATGGTTTAATGAAAAAACTTGATTTAACACAATTAGATCTTAGAAATTTTAACAGTAAATTAAAAAATTTTGCTAAAGATGGAGTTTCTGTTTCGGTATTACATCCACAAGCTAAACATAATCTTGCTGTTGGAATTCTTAATCAATGTCAAATTTCAATTGAAGGAAGTGTAGGATATTATTGTTGTTCTTTTAGTGATGGCCCTAACTTTATTATAAATGGTAATTCTGGTTGGGGACTTGGAAGTAATCTAATGAATGGTAGTATAGTAGTTAAAAAAAATGCTGGAGCATCTGTTGCATGTTCAATGAGAAATGGTCAAGTATGTGTTTATGGCAATGCAGGTGCACGAGCCGGTATTGCAATGAAAGGAGGTCAATTAATTATTGGTGGTAATTCAGGTTATTTAACCGGTTATATGATGCAAAAAGGAAAAATAATTATTTGTGGAGATGTTGGTGATGCAGTTGCTGATTCAATGTATGAAGGTATTATATATGTAGGAGGTAAAATTTCCTCGTTAGGTAATGATGCTGAAATAGGGAAAATTACTACAAAAGAAATTGACTATATAAAAAAAACACTTCAAAATTATAACATTAATAAAAATGCTGATTGGAAAAAAATTATTTCTTCAAAAAAACTTTATAATTATGATGCGCTCGAACCTTTAGAAAAAACTAAATTAGGTAAAACAATCTAATTTCATTCTATAAAATATTATTACATGAAATAAATATGACTAATAAATTATGGACCCCATCTAAAAAACGAATTAATGAAGCTAATATAACAAAATTTATTGAAAATATTAATAACTACCACCAACTTGATATAAAAAACTATAATCAACTTCATAAATGGTCTATAGATAACATATCATTATTTTGGGATGCAATATGGCAATTTGTTGATATACGTAGTTCTCAGGGTTATACAAAAGTAGTAGATGATATATCTCAATTTCCTGGTACTAAATGGTTTGTGAATTCAAAACTAAATTTTGCTGAAAATCTTTTGAGATTTAAAGATGATAAAATTGCTTTAATATTAAGAAACGAAAATTATAATCGTACAACAATAACTTATAAAGAACTATATGATGCAGTTGCCAAGTTATCTAATTCATTACGACAACTTGGAGTAAAATCAGGCGATAGAGTAGTAGCATATCTCCAAAATATACCTGAAACAATCATTGCTATGTTGGCTACAACAAGTATAGGTGCTATATGGTCTTCATGTGGTTCAGAATTAGGTTCAAATGCAATAGTTGATAGATTTAACCAAATTGAACCAATTGTACTTTTTACGTCGGATGGATATCAATATAAAGGTAAAATTTTTGATCAATTACCAAAAATTAGACAAATTTCAAACAAAATTCAATCGTTGAAAAAAATTATTGTAATTCCATATTTAAATAATAATTTAGAATTAAAATCTATACCAAATGCAGTAGACTATAATAATTTTATAAATAAAAGTAATAGCAATCTATCGTTTGAATCATTACCATTTGATCATCCTGTTTATATTATGTTTTCTTCAGGAACAACCGGTAAACCAAAATGTATTGTTCAAAGTTCTGGAGGAATATTAATAAATCATTTAAAAGAACACTTTTTACACACTAATTTAAAAATTGGTGATTCAATTACATATATAACTACTCCAAGTTGGATGATGTGGAATTGGCTTACAAGTGCTCTATCACTAGGTGTAAAAATAATTCTTTATGATGGAAATCCCCTTTATCCAAATTGGAAAATTATGTGGCAAATGATTCAAGACGAAAACGTAAACGTGTTTGGTTGTAGTGCTCCATATCTTAACTCTCTTATTCATATGAATGTTAATCCAAGTGTAATATTTGATTTATCATCACTTCATCAAATATCTCAAACTGGTTCTCCACTTTCAGCAGAAGGATTTAATTATGTTTATACTAAAATAAAGCAGGACATTCACTTAAATTCTATATCTGGAGGAACAGAAATTAATGGTCTTTTTGTTGCTGGAACACCAATTCAATCTGTATACAGTGGTGAACTTCAAGGACCAGCTTTAGGAATGAAAATTAAAACATATGACGAACACGGAAATTCAATAGTTAATAAATCTGGAGAACTTATATGTGAAATCCCTATACCATCAATGCCATTATATTTCTGGAATGATCCTAACGATAAAGAATATAAAAAAACTTATTTTACCAAATATCCAAAAGTTTGGCGTCATGGTGATTGGATAAAAATAAATGATGATACAGGAGGAATAACATTCTTTGGGCGTTCAGATTTCATCTTGAATCCTTCCGGAGTTCGTATTGGACCAGCAGAAATATATGTTGTTATAGAACAAGTTAAGGAGATATCTGACAGTTTAGTTGTAAGTAAAAATATTAAAGGAAATGAACAGATAATACTTTTTGTAAAGTTAAATTTAGGATTAAAATTGACTGATATAATAATTAAAAAAATTAAACAATTATTAAAAGAACACGCATCTCCTAGACATGTTCCTTACTTAATTCTTGAAGTTCCAGATATACCGTATACATTCAATATGAAAAAAGTTGAAAGCGCTGTTTCAAATATAATTAATGGTAAACCAATAACTAATCGTGATGCTTTAATAAATCCAAAATCATTAGATTTTTTCCAAATCTTATCCAAAACAATATAGTTTTATTTGGTAAAATCTAAAGTTTTTATTCCTCTTTTTGATATTAAATTATAGTAAAAATGCTTTTTAATCATAGTCAAACATGGACTCCTCATATAATTGAAGATATACATGCTAAAGCACAGTTAGGAAGGTATAGACTTCGAGGCTTTAGTACTAATCAAAGAGTACCACATTTTGATGATTTAGTATTTTTACCTAGTGGTTTAACACGTATACCCCTAGAAGGTTATAAAGAAACATGTGATACTACTACTATTTTAGGTAAGAAATCTGCTAAACATCCTATTAAATTAAATACACCTGTTTATATTTCTGGAATGAGTTATGGTGCTTTATCCAAAAGTGCTAAAATCGCTTTAGCTAAAGGAGCTGCTATGGTCGGAAGTGCAAGCTGTACAGGTGATGGTGGAATGTTACCTGAAGAACGTCAATTTGCTAAAGTTATGATTTTTCAAATGAATGCTAGTAGATATGGTATTGATCCTAATGATATGGTTAATGCTGACGGAGTTGAAGTTGTAGTCGGTCAAGGTGCTAAACCTGGTACTGGTGGATTGTTAATGGGACAAAAAGTAAGTGAAATTATAGGTTTAAAACGTGATTTACCTGTAGGTATTGATCAACGGAGCGCTACTAGACATCCTGAATGGCTTGGACCTGACGATTTAGCTATTTTTATTGAATTATTACGAGAAATTACTGATTGGAAAGTCCCAATTCAAATTAAATTACCTGCTTGTAGAGTTAAAGATGATGTTAAACTAGCTGCAAAAGCAGGTGCAGATATAATTGTTATTGATGGAATGCAAGCAGGAACTGGAGCTTCTGCCGAAGTTTTATTAAATCACACTGGTATTCCTACAATGCCTGCAATAGTTCAAGCCCGTGAAGCTTTAGAAGAACTTGGTTTAAATGATAAAATATCTTTAGTTGTTTCTGGTGGTATACGTAATGGTGCTGATATGGCAAAAGCATTAGCTTTGGGTGCTGATGCAGTAGCTATTGGACAAGCAGCTATGATCGCTTTAAATTGTAATCGAGAATTACCTGGTATAACAAACTTTGTTAAAGAAATTGGCGCTGAAGCTGGATTCTGTAATAAATGTAATACTGGTAAATGTCCAGTTGGAATTACTACTCAAGAACCTAAATTAGAAAAAAGATTGAATATAAATGATAGTTCTAATCAAGTAGCTAACTTTCTTAATTCTATGACTATGGAAGCAGGTATAATTGCTAGATCATTAGGTAAAAGCAATGTTCATAGTTTAGAACCTGAAGATCTCGTCGCTTTATCAATTGAAGCATCAGCGATGGCTAAAGTTCCTTTAGCAGGTACAAATAAAATATTTGGAATTTGATAAAAATGAATAATTCTAACCCAAAAATTTCTGTTATTGATAAAGAACTAAAAAAGAATAATGTAAAATATATTTTCTTTCAATTTGTTGACATAAACGCAACTCTTAGAGCTAAAATATCTACTATACACCACTTTGAAGAACTTGCTACTGAAGGAGCAGGATTTGCTGGTTTTTCCGTCCCAGGTTTAGGTCAAGAACCTCATAATCCTGATATTAAAGCAATACCAGACCTTAATTCTTTGACTGTATTACCTTGGAAAAGAGATACAGTAAGATTTGCTAGTAATTTATTTGTTGAAGGTAAATCTTGGCCTTTTTGTTCACGGACTATTTTACAGAATGTTGTTAATAAAGTTAAAAACAAAGGTTTTGTTTATAATACTGGCGTTGAACCTGAATTTTTCTTAGTTAAAAAGAATGATGATGGAACAATTGAACCCCTTGATTCACTAGATACATTAACTAAACCATGTTATGACATGAAAGGCCTCACTCGTAATCTTCCCTTCCTAGAACAACTCATAAATTATGTAGATGAGCTTGGGTGGGACACTGAAGCTACTGATCATGAAGATGCTAATGGACAATTTGAACTAAATATGGGATATTCTGACTGTATTACAACCTCTGATCGTCTAGTTTTCCACCGTTATATGGTATCTACTTTAGCCAATCAAATTGGAGCAATTGCTACTTTTATGCCTAAACCATTTATTAATAGAACTGGGAGTGGAGCTCACTTTCATATGAGTTTAATAGATCAAAAAACTGGTAAAAATGTATTTATTGATTTAAACGACTCTAAAAAATTAGGTCTTTCAAAAACAGCTTATTATTTTATTGGTGGTCTGCTTAAACACGCACGAGCATATTGCGCATTTACAGCTCCAACTGTTAATTCATATAAACGATTAATTTCAGGGGGATCATTATCTGGTGCAACTTGGGCGCCAGTATATGTAACTTATGGTGGAAATAATCGTACACAAATGTTACGTATTCCCGGCCCTGGTAGAATTGAAAACAGAACTATTGATTCTGCTTGTAATCCATATTTAGCCACAGCAGCTATTTTAGCAGCTGGTTTAGATGGTATTGAAAATAAAATTGATCCAGGAGATCAAAATGATAATAATATGTATAAAATGACACCCACCGAACTTAAAAATCAGAATATTACTAGACTTCCAAATACGTTAGAAGAAGCATTAATGGAGCTTAAACATAATAATGTACTTCGTGAGACTCTAGGAAATAAATTTATTGATTATTATATAGAATTTAAATTAAATGAATGGTATGAATATCATAATAATGTTTCACAATGGGAAATTGACAAATATTTACATTCGCCATAGTTTTTTCTTTCATTAAACTAAAAAACACTTAAAACCATTAAAAAATAA
>CAXETO010000003.1:0-17591 GCA_963999255.1 uncultured archaeon
ATCCAGCCGCTGTAACTCAACCAGAGCTCGCCATTGCTCAAGCCTCTGTTTTTTAGGAAACGGTGCGTGAATAAGATATAAATCGACATAATCAAGCTGTAGTTTATCCAAACTTGTATTCAATGACTCAATTGTAGACTCGTATGTTTTCGGCTCTTGATTCCATGCTTCATTTCCTGGCCAAAGCTTCGTTGTTACGAATATCTGCTCTCTAGACAACCTTAGTTCTTCAATAGCAGCCTTTATACCCAATCCTACCCCTTTTTCATTACCATATTCTTCAGCCGTATCCACATGTCTATATCCTGAGCGGATAGCTTGGTGTACACAGGACTGTGCAGCCTTGTCCGTAAGAGGATAAGTGCCAAATCCAACTATGGGAATCTGGATCGTCTTTGTAAGACGCATCGTCATATCTCCAAATTGGGATGGTAAAATACTAGAATTATTCAAATCATCTCAAACCTTCGCGTCACATAGCAACGCTTACAGTGGATTATCTCAGAGTTTAGGAACTGGTTCACCGTAAGTAGTAACAAGTGAAGATTCATCTGCTACTTCAAGCCAACCCTTAACAACATCTTCAAATTCAGAAGACTCCATTATCTCTTGCCATCTTTCCCAACTTTCAACATCAATAACTTCTATAATTTGATATGGTAACTCATCTTGATCAGAGCCTTTGATCTCAACTGGTTTAAAACTTCTTACACCACGTATAGTAGGTGTCTTAGGTTGATCTAACTTTTGTGAGAAATTATAATATTGCTCTTTAGTTACATCCTTTTTTAAATTATATGCTACTAAAACAATTGTCATAAGCTCAATTAAAACATCTATAAATAAAAGATTTACTAATATTTAATATTATTAAATTACATTTTATGAATGGATAAATTATCAACATCTAAAGCAGCTTCACGTAAAGCTTCAGCAAATGTAGGATGAGAATGAATAGTATTAGCTAAATCTTTAACTGTAGCTTTTAAGTTTAAACACATTACAGCTTCATGAATGATTTCAGCAGCATTATGACCAATAATATGAACACCTAAAATCTTGTCATTATTTTTATCGACTATAATTTTCACAAAACCATCAGTTTTTCCTAGAGATATGGCTTTTCCACTAGCACGAAATGGAAATCGTCCAATTTTAATTTCTAACTTTAATTGTTTAGTTTGTTCTTCAGTTAATCCAACAGAAGCAAGTTCTGGATTAGTAAATATTGTAGAAGGAATATGTTGATAATTAATTTTAGAATTTTTACCCATAGCGTGTTCGGCTGCTATTTCTCCTTCATAAAAAGCTGTATAAGCATAAAGATATTTACCAGCCGCGTCACCTATTACATAAATATTTGGTATATTAGTCATCATACAGTCATTTGTTTCTATAATTGAATTAGAAAACTTAATACCAAGTTCCTCAAGTCCTATATCATAAGTATTTGGTTTTCTACCAGTAGCTAATAATACTAAATCACATGAAATATCATTTTTTTCATTATCATTTTGAATATTAACTAACAATGAGTTATCTGAATTTGCTGATATTGAACTTACTTTGCTATTTTTATATATTTGAATATTTTTTTTCTTAAAAATAGTTTCAAGTTCTAATGCTATTTCAGAATCTTGAGAAGGTAATAACTGGGGTAGCATTTCAATAACGGTTACTTTAGATCCCAAATTACTAAATATATCAGCAAATTCAACACCTTCAGGACCTCCGCCAACTATAACAAGACTTTTAGGTATATTATTTAAATCTAAAGCGTCTTCACTAGTAATAACTCCAGACAGGTCAATTCCCGGTATTGGCGGTTTACTTATGGTAGAACCAGTAGCAATTATAATATTATTACCTTTAATTAAAATTGCATTTCCTTGATCATCAAGAACTTCAACTGTATTTGCATTTAATAAAGCTCCTTCCCCAGATATTACTTTTATAGAATATTTGTTTAATATTAGAGTTAAACCTTTAACTAGTCTATTAATTACTAGATTTTTTTTATCTAATAATATTTGTTGACTAAAAGTAATATTTTTTATATCTAATCCAAATTTATTGCTATGTTGTATTTCTTTATACAAATCACTAAAATGTAAAAGGAATTTAGTAGGAATGCAACCTTCGTTTAAACAAACACCACCAAGATTTTTACCTTCAACTAACGCGATTTTACCACCAAGTTGAGCAGCACGTATTGCGGCGCTATATCCCCCTGGGCCACCGCCGACTATAACAACATCAAATATTTCATCAACATTATTTTGCATATTTAGAATTATAATAAATTCACATATATTAAAGATTATGATTTATGAATAGACATCTTTGTATTATATTTAGTCTGAAGTAGAGTTTTTCCTAATTTCATTTCTTGGTTAGAAATATCACTAGGAACAAAAGTGGTATTGAGAAGGTTTGCAAATTGAGCAATTAAGCCATTTTTTACAATATTTAGATCAATAGGTTTTTGTAATTCATTGTTGAGATTAGTAGTTTCAACTTTTTTACTACGAATAAAACGTTTATTAGTTTTTAATTGAGAATTTGGATTTAAAGGGGTTAAAACTTGATTAAGAATGTTTAGTTTAGTGTTTATAAGTAATGTTCCATGACAAAGAATTCCATAATGTTTTATCGCTCCAGCCATCCCGGATATTTTTTTATTATTTACTAAAATAGAATTAGGGTAGCTAAAGGCAGAATCTAAACCAATTGATTGAAAAAATTCAAGGATTGCTTTACATAAAAATTTGAATGCGGATGATAAATTATTATTTAATAATTTATTAATACTATAATGATGTTTGGGAATAAAAAGAGACCAATTTAAATTACCGAGATCATGGAATACAGCACCGCCACCTGTAAATCTTTTAACTACATTAATATTATTTTTAATACATAAATCCAAGTTAATCTCTAATATTGGATTTTGGAATACGCCGAGAATAACACTATCAACATTTTGCCATAATCTAAGAGTGGGTAAACTAGAGTTATTATAACATAATAGAATAGATTCTTCTATAGCAAGATTGAAAAATGGGTCTGTGGTGCTAGAATTTAACAGTCTCGAATTACTGGTCAAATTATTTACTCCTATATAAACATAAAATTAAGATATAGAAAAAACTTTCATATTACTAAGTACTTATTTAAATTATTGAAATCGATTTTAAAAATTATAAATAACAGTATAATTCATCGATTATTTTATCCCACTGTTCCAATTATTTTAACAATAAAATCTAAAAATATTATCTCTGGATTAGTTGTAAATAGTTGTATGCCATTATCATTTAATCCACCATTAATTGGTGTTTCAATTAATAAAAATAGTTTTACAAATGAGTTAATGCAAGAAATAAAATATTTTGCTTTAAATTGGATAAATAAAAAATATGTTAAAAAATTGAAATTTATAGGAACTAAATCGGGCAGGCTTTCGAATAATAAATTAAAAGATTCAGGATTTAATAATATGACAAAAGATGAAGTAGAAATAATTATGGAATCTGAAGCTATAATTAAATGTCAAATTATTCGAAAACATAGTGTTGGCGATCATGATTTATTTATTGTAAAAGTGATAAAAGCATATGCATCTCAAGATTTTAAAAATTATTGGTTATTTAAAAAGTATGAACCTATATTATACAACGGGTTAACTGAAGATAAAGAAGTGAAATTATATGATTCAGAAAAAAATGAATAATTTAATATAATTTTAGTCAGAATTTTCATTCAAGGAATAGGTATTAAACAAAAGATCTGTAGTTAAACCGATATTTTGATTGGTACCATATTCTAATTGTAACATACAGGATTCTCCAGTTGTATAAATTTTTTGATTTAAATTTTTAATAGTGTTAAATAATCCTTCACCCATTTTTAATGATAAATCAAAATTATTTTTAATAAAACTATAAGAACCACCAACACCACAACAACCATTTTCAACTAATTGAACTTGTAATCCAGGAATTAATTTTAATAAATTAAGTACATCAGATTCAACTTTTTGAACAAGATGGTGACAATGAAGATGAATGCCGACATTTTCATTTATGGTTTTAAAATTCATATTTAATTCATTATTTTTAAATAATTTATAAAGAAATTCATGTAGATCATAAGTATTATCAGCAATTAATCTACTGTTTTCATTATCGATTACATTAAGATATTCCATTTTAAGACTAATACCAGCACTAGGTGAAAAACAAACAATTGGAATTCCTTGACTAGCATAAGGAGCTAAATGTTCAATATTATATTCTGCAATTTTTTTTCCTAATTTTGGATCTCCTTCAACTAGAGCAGGAAGTCCGGAGGATTGTTGTGGAGGAATAATAGTTTGAAAACCGTTTTTTTCAAACATTTTAATTATATTAAGGCCAAGTTGAGGATTATTATAATTAATATAAGTATCATAAAATAGAACAATTTTTTTATCTAACTGTATATTAGAAATGGGAGGAGACGATTTAATAATATCACTAAAGAGAGTTTTAGTGAATGGGGGAAAATTACGATTTTTATCTATTCCTGTGAACCATTCCATTATTAATCTAAACGGTTTAAATTTTATTAATAAATTTGATATAAGAAATAATTTAACTCCTAAATCTGCATAGTGATCTAGATTCATAAAATATTTATATCCCTTAGGAAGGCCCTTAACATCAACGTAACGTGCACGCGCTTCAGCCATTAATTTTGCAACGTTAACATTAGATGAACAATCAACATGACACATTTTACATTGTATACAATGTTTAAAGATTGCATCACCGTAATCGTCGTCGTATTCAAAATCAGTATTTAAGCCAGTTGTTTTAATCATCCACCGTAATAAATTATTTCTTCCTCTACAGCTATCGATTTCACCATTTTGTGCCTTATAGACAGGACACATACGACCAGTATATACAGTTTCACGGCAAGCACCACAACCATGACATAATTCAACTTCATTTTCATAAGAAAGTTCTTCATTATAACCAGTTATTTTTTTAATTAAATTATTATCTTTGATTTTCCAATTTAAATGAGTTTGAATATTTCTACGTTTATAATCTAAACCTAAACGAAGATTTGTATTAATAACACCGTGATCATCAGTAATTTTTTTACCAGGGTTAAGAATGTTAAGTGGATCAAAAATATTTTTAACTTCACGAAATAGATCATAAACTTCGTTTCCATAAACTGATTTAATATATTCAGACCTTGATAATCCATCTCCATGTTCACCAGTAATTGATCCGCCTAATTTAGTTGTTAATTTAAATATTTCATCAGCTAAAGTTATCATTTTTTGATTATCTGTAGGATCAGTTAAATCTAATAATGGTCTACTATGAAGATGGCCATCACCGGCATGCCCATAAACCATAGCATCAACTTCATATTTTTTGTAAATTTTATTTAAATGTGTGATAAGTGTAGCTAATTTATTTGGAGTTACAACAATATCTTCAACAAATGATTGAGGACGTTTATTATCTATACGAACTTTATATGTAAAAAGAAGAGATTTTTTTCTTAAACTCCATATTGTTTTCATATCAATAGGATTGGAAAAAGTTTCCAAATCTATTGCTAAATTATTTATTTTTTTAAATTTTAATTTTAAAGATTGCATTTGTTTATCTACACCATCTTTTTTAGAATGATCGAACTCAATTAAAAGAACAGCTTGTAAATTTTTTGGGAAGCGTTTTAATTCTGGATAACTGGCTTGAGCCATTTTTAAAATTTTAGCATCAATAATTTCCAGAGCTGAAGGGCCAATTTTTAGAATATGCATAACTGCTTTTCCGGCTTTTGTGAGATCGTCAAACTGAAGTAGGGCTAAATTTTTGTATTTAGGAATGTCGACTATACGAAATTTAATTTCTAATACTATCCCTAAAGTTCCTTCAGAGGAAACAAATAATTTAGAAACGTCAAAAATATTATTTTTTAAAACTTGTTCTAATCTATAACCAGATGAGTTTTTTGTTACTTTAGGTGTTTTTTTAATAATTAAATCATGGTTATTATCTACTAAATTAACTATTTTACTATATAATTCACTTTCAAGATTTTTGGTTTCTAATAATTTATTCCAATCATTACTTTTTACATCAAATGATTTAGTACGTATTACATCTCCATTATGCAATACAATTAATAAAGATTCAACAAAATCAATTGTGCTACCATATTTTACAGTATGTGCTCCACAACTATTATTTGCTATCATTCCACCAGCAGTACACATATCAGAACTAGATGGGTCTGGAGGTAAAAATTTATTTTTTTTCTTAAGTTTTTGATCTAAAACTGATTTAAAAATACCGGGTTGAACAATAACATAATTATTTTCAGTATTTATTTCTTTAATTTCATTCATATATTTGGAAAAATCAATAATTATTCCAGCGCCAATTGCTTGCCCTGCAAGTCCACTACCGCCTCCACGAGCAATTATTGGAATTCGATTTTCTGAAGCATATTTTACTGTTTTAATAACGTCTTCATTTGATTTAGGAAGTACAACACATAATGGTATAATTTCATATGGACTCGCATCTGTTGAATAGATACTCCTTTCCCATTCTTTAGATAATATATCACCATCAATTAATTGACTAAGGTCTGAAGAAATATTATCAATATCATGTTTATATGAATTAATCACTGTCAAATTATACTCACTAATTTTCTAAAGTTTCATATTTATTATAAATATTAAATTATTTAATCATTTTAGATTAAGACGTGAATGAAGAGTTTTAAAAAGTATATAACCGATTATATTCATAGAAATCAAAGATCCGAAAAAGACTCCAATTATAGTCACTTCTAAAGGAATGAAAAGTAAGAAAGACAAATAACTTCCTACAATTATTGTTATAATTAAATTTCCGCATAATATAATTAAAATATTAGATAAATCAATAGAATTAAATAATTTTATTTTTCTCATTTTCCACATTAGAAAAGTAGCCACAAAATTAGCTAACGCTCCTCCAATCATATCAACAGGTCCAAGACCACCAGTTGTATTAGATAAAAATGTACCAATAGTCAATCCAATAATAGCAGGCCATCCAAAAATTATAGATAAGGGTAATAAAGCATCTGCAATTCGAATTTGAAACTGAAGAAAACTAATCCCCGTTAATAATACGACAAGTACTATATATAGAGCAGCTAATACTGTGGATAATGCGAGATTTTTACTTTTTATTTTTTACACCCTCCTAATTTGGGATTTATATAGCGGATCAGTTAGAGGTTCTACCCGCAATAATTAGTATAGAAGTTTAATAATATATACTTTTAATATCCGAAAGCAATTCCATCGCCTCTAGGGTCGGCGCCTCCCATCAAAATGTTATTTTTAATTATTATTCCATGAGCATGACCAGATGGACTATAATAAGGAGCGGTGAATGTAATATTATGTCCAATATCTTTTAATTTATTAATAGTATGTGTTGGAAAACGGTTTTCAAATAATAATGAATGATCATTACTATAAATTGATTTTGGCATTGACCAACGAGGAGCTTCAATTGCGTTTTGAATGTCCATATTAAAATCGAATATTGAAGAGAAAATTTGTAAATGTATTTGAGGTTGAACGTCACCTCCCATAGAACCAAATATTAGAAAAGGTTGTCCATCAGAAAAAGTTAATGACGCAGTTAATGTATGAAAAGTACGTTTGTTAGGTTGTAAACTATTATGATGCTTAGGTAACAAAGTAAAATATGATCCTCTATTATGAAGTAAAATTCCAGTGTTTTCAACAATAGTTCCAGAACCAAATGATGAATAGAGACTTTGAACACAAGAAACGCAATTACGATTTTTATCAACAATAGCAAAATATGTTGTATCTCCAGGTTTTTTTATATTACTACTGAGATGGTTGATAGGAGAAGAATATGCGGAATTTAAATTAATATTTTGTTTTAATTTATTTGCAAAACGTTTAGAAACTATTTTAGAAATTGGAATATTAATAAACTCTGGATCAGCTATACAAGAATCTCTAATCGTATAAGCCAGCTTATTTGATTCAATAAGTAAATGTAAATGTTCAGAAGAGAGATATTGAAGTGAAGAGATATCAAAATTTTCTAAAATATTTAACGATATTAAAGCAGTAAGTCCTTGACTGTTAGGAGCTGTTTCATAAATTTGATATTCTTTATAATTTGTTTTTATTGGTTCCTGCCATTGTGAAACATGTTTTTCAAGATCTGTAGAATTTATTACACCAGAATTTTTTTCTAAATATCTAGAAATTTGTTTAGCAATATCACCATTATAAAAATCATCAAAACCTTTATCAATTAAAATTTGAAAAGTATTTGCTAAATCTTTTTGAAATAATAAACTACCAGGATAAGGGGATAAATTATTAATAAAAATATTTTTCCATAAAGTATTTTTTTGAAAAATAGTTTTGTATCTAAAAATTAAATCATGCAACTTATGACTAATAGGAAATCCATATTTAGCATAATTTATTGCAGATTCTAATAAAATATCAGGTGTTTTTGTACCAAATTTATCAAGTACAGTTTTCCAACCTTTAACACAACCAGGTACAGTTATGGCGGATAATGGACCGGTTTCTGGAATTTGTGATAATTCATAATTTTTATATAAATCTATTGAGGCATTACATGATGATTTGCCACTACCGTTTAAACAATAAATTTTATCATCAAAATAAATAAGATAAAAAATATCTCCTCCAATCCCACAGTGAGATGGTTCTACCACATTAAGAACAGAATTAACTGCTATAGAAGCATCAATAGCATTTCCTCCACTTTCTAAGATTTTAATTCCAGCCATAGATGCTAAAGGATGTTCAGATGCAACTAACCCGTTTTTGCACATCATTGTAGATCGATGACTAAAATTAATGGGAGTTTGCAAATTATATAGAATAATTAAACTATTTAATTATATAAAAGATAATAAATTAAATAGAAAACAATTATAAGAACTGCCGGGGTGGCAGAGTGGTAATGCGTCAGCCTCGAAATATAAAACAAGTAAGCTGATGGCCGATAGGTCACGTAGGTTCAAATCCTACTCCCGGCGTATATTTAATATAGTTATAATTAAAATAGATTAATTATTTTTATAATCACGTGAATCGGTGCTTTCTCGATTTAATTCAAATTCTGTATCAACCAATCTAACTTTATTTAATTTTTGACCGTTAACTAACATTCCATAATAATTGTGATTAGTACGGCCTGCTAATTGTAAAGCGTCTCCGGCTCTATACAAATGGATTAAACTTCTTCGAGATTTATCAGATTTATTTGGAAGAGAACTATGATAAGTCAAACAATGATGTATACTTATTCCCCCAGCTGGTACTTTTACATTAACAATTTTAGCATTATTTTTAGCTAATAATGTTTCTTGACTAATTTTTCTAAATCCAGTATTATCGACTTTGTGATTAATAAGTGACCACTTATGACTTCCAGGTATGACTTGTAAACAACCATTTCTTTCAGTTGTTTCATCAATTGCAATCATAACAGTGAGTAAATCAAAATTAGTATGAGGAAGGAAGGGGAAATCTTGATGCCAATGAATTTCACTACCATGATATGCATGTTTTAAATGGGCTTTACTATGATGAAGTTCTATATTTTTTCCTATTAAATTTGAAATTATATTTATAATATTCACATGTTTAACAGTATCAAAAAAAGTCTTATGCAAAGATATTGGATCATAAATTCTTTTAACAATTTTTTTGGACTTAATTTGTTCAAATGTAAAAGATTTATTTGATGTATTTGATAACTCAGCTTTTTGAGTTACAGTATCCATAGTATGTTGAAGATTTAATAATTCTTTAGAATCAAAAACTTTAGGAATAATTACATATCCATTTATTGCATAAAATTTTTGAATGTCAGAAATTAACATAAAATAAATATTGAAAAAGAAAATTAATAAGTTTTGTATAATTAATTTTATTAACAATATACGACAAATATAATAATAATAGAAATTCTTATGTATGTTAATTCAGAGTTAGTTATAAAAATTTTCAAAAATAACAAAGAAGAGAAAGATTCAATTAAGATAATAGAAAAACCGTCAGCTGAAATGTGTTTATCATGTAAAGCAACAAAATTACTTTGTGGTAAAAATGTTTGTCCAATATTAGTAAATTATCAATCTTGGGATAAAAATAGAAGTGAAATAGAATCAGAAATTATTCAAGGATCAAGTCCACCAGGAGTTTTTATTGGTCACTTTGGATATCCAAATGTATCAATAGCTCCGATGGTTTCACCAGAAAGTAAAAATACGGAAATATTAGATACTCCGGAATTATGGTTTGGAAAATCAATTATGGAAATAATAAATTTCAGATATTCATTAGTACGAGGTAATATTCGAACTAATGTAAATAATATTCAAAAACCTAATAAGGTGTTAGAGCAATTACAAGAAATATCAATGGCTGAAAATTCAGTTGATTCTGAATTGCAATTAACCAAAAAACCAGAACAAACTTTAATTTTAAGTGAAGATTCACAGCCTTTAGGACCTTCAGCAACATTAAAAAATTTGATAACTGCAAATCCGTCACTTGACCAAAGAATAGAAAAAGCATATTATGATAGAGATTTGAGAGCAACTGATGCAGTAACTTCATTATATCAAAATGATGTTCGAATAAGTAAAATTCAAAAATCTTTAAGCACTGGTTCATTAGGGTTAGGGATTTTTAGAAAATTAGTTCCTACAAGGTGGAGTATAACTGCTGTGGATGATATGATATCATTATTTCTTATTAAAAAGATTAAAGATCATTCAACTGTCGATAAATTTACGGTTTTTACACTAAATTATTTGGATAATATATATTTAGCTATATTAAGTCCAGAGTTTTGGAAATTTGAATGGATTGAAGCTTGGTTTCCAAAAACTATATGGAATCAACATGGTTCAGAACCTTACATAATGGGAGATTTTGAAACATATCATGGTAAAAAAAAATATGCTAATGTAGGTGGTTGTTATTATTCTAGTAGATTAGCGGTTACAGAAAAATTAAACAAAGAGAGAAAACAAGCTACAGTAACTATTCTAAGAGAAATCCATTCAGGATATTTTATGCCAGTAGGAGTATGGAATGTAAGAGAAAGTGTACGGATGATGTTTAAAAATAAACCAGAAATATTTGATACGTTACAAGAAGCATTAAATTTTGCATCAAAAAAATTAACAATACCAATACAAAAATGGATTGGTAACAGTACTTTATTAAAAGACCAACTACAACAAAAGAAAATAACAGATTATTAAAATGTAGCCCGGGATAGATTTGAACTATCGTCACCGGCTCCAAAGGCCGATATTCAAGAAGTTAAGACTTTTGCTTGACCGCTACACCACCGGGCTATTACAGATATTTAATTAATAATTAAATATCAATGCTTCGTTTTTTTTGAAGTATTATAAAAGTTTTCCAAATTATAGATAATCTTATCAACTGGATCTTCCATTTGATTAACAAAATTTTTAACTTGAAGTTGAAATTTATCTTTATACAATTTATTATCAAAAATTGTATTTATTTTTGATAAAATTTTAGTTGGATCATGTAATCTAGAAATTAAGTTTTTCTTAATTAAATAATTTTCTACATAGGTAGCGTTTCCAGGATACGAAGAAATAGTAGGAATACCTAATAAAACGGCTTCTGTAGTCATAGTACCTCCTAATCCAATAAATAAATCTGTAACAGAAAAAAGATCTTTAGATAAAAGAAATTTTTGTGGAATTATAATTTTATTCTTAAATTTATTTTTATAATAAGTAAATTGTGATTCATAGCGACATAATAAGATAACATTATAATTTAAATCAATAATTCTTTCAATAACTTGGTTCAAGTTTTTAGAATTATATTGTTGTAAATATGAAGCGGCAGTTTCAGGTAAACGTATTAAAATTGTAGAGTTTTTTCGATTTAAATTAAAAAATTTAGATTTAGTAATAGATGGGGGATTTTTTATCCAAACTATTGGATCAAGAGCTTGATATTTAATTATTTTATTTTTATTAATACCATGTTTAATCCAAGCATTATAAGGTATTATCCATGGAGTAAGCAGTAAATCAGAAAGTGGAATTGTAAGTTTAGATGTATGAAACGCATGAGGTGAATCACTAACACATATATGAGGGATATTAAGACCAAAAGATATACGAGCACAATCAGGTGAAGAAAATGAAAGAGTAATATCTGGTTTAAAATTTATAATATTCGGAATTAGTAACTTTAAACGATTTGAACTATTTATTAATTTATTTTCAAGAGAAGTTTGACCGTATTGCCCAAAAATATTTGCGTTTATTTTTAATAAGTTAATAGTTTCAATTGTTTCATGAAAATCACGTGATGAAAGAAATAAATCGTGATTTTTATCTAGTTTTTCAATTAAAGGTTTAAAAAACATAGCTTGTTTTGGGGTTAATATATCAATCCATATCTTCATTTTAATCTGTTATTTTATATATCAATAACATAAATTTAATTCTTTTAAAGATTATAGTAATTCTTTAATTATTAGTAATTTATATTAGATATAGAAAATATATTTGGACAAAATGATTGTTACGATTATTGGATTAAGTACTGAAGGTTATCAAATTGCACGAAATTTAATTTCTAATAATATCACCACATTTCTAATTGATGAAAAATTAATGTCTGGAATAGAATTAAATAAGGATATAATTAATCAAATTGATACAATAGATAAATTTTATAATGTAAAACTAAAAACAGATACGGACCTAAACAAATTTATTACTAAATCAAATTTTATTTTTTTTACACCCAAAATTAAGAATTCTGATGTAGCATATAACATTCAGATTTCAAATACACTAAAAATAATCACACAAAATCTTGATAAGGGAAAATGTCTAATTTTTAGTTTATCAATTGGGTTAGGACAAAATACTGAATTAATAAAAATTATTGAAAGAACCAGTGGATTATATGAGGGGAAGGATTTTAATTATATTTATTTACCTTTAGAGCCGAGAAGTACAGAAAATTGTGTTATAGGAATTAATCAAAATAATATTCCAATGGGTTTAAAATCAATACTTAATTACTCAGGAATTAAAATTTTGAAATCTATGTCTATTGAAGCAGCTGAATTATATTTTTGTAGTAGGATACTAAATAAATATGTTAAATATAGTACTAATATTGAATTTTGGAGACGTAATACTCAATTTTCATATAATTTAAATTTAAGTGATCAATTAGAATCTGAAATTTGTTATCTAGATGAATTTGTTGAAAATTATTTTGATTTTAAAGAATTGAGTAAGAGTTTAGATCAAGGAGACCCATTACTGAATTTGACTAATGGTATTAACAAAACTATTGATAATTTTATTAAAAGATTAATTGAAAACGTAAGAACAATTTTTAAAGATAAAAAACTTAGAGCTAGTAATACAAAAATTACTTTAATATGGACTATAGATAAATATGAAATGAGAGGAAGTAAACAAAATATCAAAGAACATATTATAAATAAATTAAAGGATTATATTGGCGATGTAACATTATTTCGTTTACCAATACTAAGTAATATAATTCCTAATAAAAACAATTTATTGATATTTTGTTCAAAAGAAGATTTTAAACTATATTCATCTGAGATGAAGAAGAAATTTGAATCTGATATAATATCATTGAAAGCTAATTATATGTTAGAAGTTGTAGAATAACTTTGGTTAATATCGGATTAATTGGTTTAGGTGGTTGGGGAAAAAATCATGTTAGAGTATTAAATGAATTAAAAGTTTTATCTGGAATATGTGATGTTAATAATGTAACTTTAGAATATTATAGTAAAAAATATAAAATTAATGGTTACACATCTGTAAATGAATTAATACATAATGAGAAACTAGACGGAATAGTGGTAGCTACTCCTGTTAAAACACATTATAAAATAGCTAGTAATATTATAACAAATAAATTACCAATTTTTATTGAAAAACCAATAACTGATAATTATATAGAAGCGAAGAAACTTATAGAATTATCAAAAATAAATAATGTAAAAGTAATGATAGGATATATAGAAAGATTTAATCCAGTACTAATTGAATTAAAAGCTATATTAGATAGAGATAATGAACAAAATCCAATATTAATAAATTTTAATAGATTAAATAAAATAGATGAGAAGTTAATCGATGTTGGAATAATAATGGATACTGCAGTACATGATATAGATTTGGCGAGATGGTTGTTTAAATCAGAACCGAAAATGATATTTGCTCAAACAAGAAAAGTGCAAAGTGAAAAAGATAACTTGTCATTTATACAAATGGAATTTAAAAATAAAGGAATTGCGTTAATTACTTCAAGTTGGATATCTAAAAATAAAATGAGGAAATTAGAGTTATTAAATAATAATTCAACAATTGATGTGGATTATATAAAACAAACTATTAATATAAATAATAATCAAATTTCAATAGAAGGAGAAGAACCATTATTGAATGAGATAAAACATTTCATTAGTTCACTTAAAAATAATACTAAACCCAAAGTTACAATAGAAGACGGGGTAAAAACAACTCGTATAGCAGAAGCTGCTACAATATCTAGTAAAACAGGCACTCCTATGTTTTTAGAGGTATAAAATCATATGCAAAGAAAATTATTAAAAATATTAGTGTGTCCAATTGACAAAACATATCCATTAAAATTGATTGAATTGGAAGATAAACTAGATGATATAATTGAGGGTATATTATACTGTAATAAATGTAAAAGATATTATCCAATTATAGAAGAAATTCCAATCATGTTACCAGATAAGCTAAGAAATGAAAAACTGGAAATAAAGTTTTTGAATAAATGGAAAAATAAATTATCAGAAAATATTTTATATCACAGTAATCCATTCAAAATTAATAGTTAATATTTTAATTTATATTTTAAATATCTCCGAATTAATTTAAATAAACTAATGAGATAAATGATCAAAATTAATATAATAAAACTAAATTGAAATACATCTGTTAAAATTAAACCAAAATAAATAGTATATTGAGGTAATAATACAAGAATATTAAATATAAAATAGGAAATTAAGAATAAAATTAACCACGAAATGAATATAATAAATAAAACAAACCATGATTCACGTAACATTTAGATCACCAACATTGTTATAATTGAAAGAGAAATAGCAAATATTTCAATTAACATAATAATATTAAAAAGTTTTTTTTCACTAGCGGGACCATTTAGTAATAACAATCTCACTAATGTAATTGGAGAATTTGGATTTTTAGATGCAGATAATTGACCATCAGGTAACATAGTTACTGGTCGATGTTTAATTTGATGAAATTCTTTTAATCCTTTATTACTAGCAATAAATAAAAATGAGTTTAATATAGCTGGAAAAATAGCAATTAATGCGAGAAGTTCAAAATCAGTTAAAATTGCAATAGTTCCATATAACGCTCCAATTGTTAATGTACCAGTATCACCTGGAAATATTTTTGATGGATAACGATGGAAAATAAAGAATGCTAATAATGAAGTTACAATGGGCATAACAATAATAATCATATAAAAATTAGATGTAAGAGTTAAAAATAGCAAAATAGGAATAAAGGATAGTAAAGTAAATCCACTAAACACTCCATTTAAAACATCAATAGTATTAATTGTGTTAGCTGTAACAGAAATAGCAATGAGAATTAGAATTGGGTATATAATTGAAATTTGAATGTCGCCGAAAATGATGTTTAAATTGTAATCATACGTATTTGTAAAGAAAAGGATCGGTATAGTTGCGAAAATTAATAATATCGGTTTACTATATGCATTAAATGTTTTAAAATCATCTATAATTCCTATTATACTAGTTATAATAGTTATAATTAATATTATTAGAATTTTAACATCAAGAAATATAAAATATAGAATAATTTCAGAGCAAATTATACTAAAACTGATGCCTATTCCACCAAGAAATGGAATTTTAGGTTTGTGTATTTTATGATAATCAATAGTTACTAAGTTAAGTTTTGGTAAGATTTTAATTAAAAATTTAGTTATTATGAATGTAATAATAAATGGGGTAAAGATACTCAATAACATAAATTCATAAAATAAATTCATATTTCTCAGCTATAACCTTAAAATATATATATTGGATTAGTTATTTATTCATTAATGAAAATTATTGAACTAAAGGATGGATTACGAAGAGTAGATGCAGAAGGTAGTATCATTGATATCGGTGAAGAGAGAAGTGTAAATCTTAAAGCAGGAGGCGAAGCTCGTGTTCAAGAATCTACATTACAAGATGATTCAGGCTCAATAAAATTATCACTGTGGAATGACCATATTGATTCGATAAAAATTGGATCAAAAGTTATTGTAGGAAATGGCTATGTTAATAGTTGGCAAGGCGAAATAAGACTAAATGTAGGAAGATATGGAAGTCTAACAGTTGATGGCGCGGTAATCCAATCAAATTCATAAAAAAATATAGTAATAAAATTAAAGTTTTAACGTTTTAAGTTTAACAGTTAAAGTACCATTAATATATTTTATATTAATTATTTCTTTATTATCCCCAATATCAATCTCTTTTTTAAAATTCATTCCTCCAAATATATGGAGAGAAGTGTTTTTAATATCAACTTTAATTTGAGTTTTTGGTCCTGGAACATCAGCTATAATAGTTGTAATATCTTTATCTTCAATTAAATCAAAAATAAATTCTTTTTTAATAGGTTGTATAGGCAGATTAAGACTTTTAGATATAGTTTTTCTAAATTCTTTAATCCAATATACAAAAAATAATATAGCTAGAATTACTAATACTATACCAATTATTCCTCTTTGAAATCTAGAAATTAGAAGAATGATAAAGCCAAGAATAAGGATGGTGCCCATTAGCACGATTAATGAGATTAATTTGGAATCAAAAGTTGTTGATTTCATAAGAACATCTAAAAATTATATTAAATCATATAATTAATCTAATATTATATGTATATAATGGATCTCAACAACTCCATCAACGTTAGATATAAAACCAAGATAAAATTCATCATTTTCTGTCCATAAAATTATTCGATTAGAATCTCCATTATTGTTTATAAATTCCGTAATAAACGTTTCAGTTTGATTATAATGTTTATTATTAGTATATTCTATTTCACCTTCAAAGAATACAAGATTAGTAGAAGGTTTTTGATTTGGTTCGTGTATAGAAATATTGTTATTAACAAATATGTTAGTTATATTTTCAATACGTTGTGCTTTAGATAATTGAACAGTAGTTTGCGTATCTATATTTGCAGTTCCTTCAAGTTGAGTAAGATAATTCTTAAAAGCCTCATTTATAGAATTTGTTTGAGATAAACCAATATTATATGTTCCGTCGAAAGATGCCCCGACAACCGCAATAGCACCTATTTCGGTTACAACACCACCGCCCGGAGCAGTATAA
>CAXETO010000004.1:0-16623 GCA_963999255.1 uncultured archaeon
TTAATTCTGGCTCATAAATTAATGTTCTAGCAATTGCAACTCTTTGTTTTTCACCTGCAGAGATCTTATTATGATGCTGAGAAATTATTTTATCTAATTTTAATAATTTGGAGTAATATCTTACTCTTTTATTTATTGTATCTTGATCTATTTCTCTAATTTTCATTGGATAAATAATATTCTCGTAAACATTCATATCTAATAACTCAGGTTTAGTGAACACTACTCCTATTTTTCTTTGTATGTTTAATCTATCTGACTGTGATTTTATCTCTTTTTCATCAAATAGTAATTTTCCAGTAGTTTGTTTATCTATTAAACCAATTATTCTTAATAAACTAGTTTTCCCTGCTCCATTTGGTCCAATTATGGATAGAATATTATTTGATTTAACTGTTAAATTTATATTTTGAAGAATGTTTTTTCCCCCATTCTTTTTATTTATATTTATTAATTCGATCTTCATCTTTTTCTTTTCCCTTGAATATTTGTAACTAATATATTTACACAGAATGCAAATAATAAAAGTATAATTGCTAATATTATTGCAAGGTTAAATTCACCTAATTCTACTGAAAATAATATTCCTACAGTTAAATTTCTTGTAAAATATCTTATTCCTCCTCCAACCATAAGAACTGCTCCTACTTCTGAAATTGCTCTTCCAAAAGCTGTTAATATTGCTACATTTATGCCTTTTCTAGCCTCATTTATTATTGTTTTCATTATCTGTTTTTTATTAGCTCCTAATGATATTATTGTATCACCTATTCTGTTATATGATACTCTAATAGTGGATTCTGTTAAACTGATTACTATTGGTAAAATAAGTATAACTTGTGCAATTATCATTGCTTGTGGAGTAAATAATAAGTCAAAAAAACCTAAGGGTCCAGTTTTTGTTAATATTAAATATACTACTAAACCAACTACTGTTGGTGGTAAGCCAGTTAATGTATTACTTACTAAAATTATTTTATCTCTACCTGTAAATTGTTTTATTGCAAGTAATATGCCAATTGGTATACCTATTAAAATTGAAATTAAAACTGAGGTGCCAGAAACTACTAAAGTAATTAATAATGATGTTAATACATCGGTTATAGTAAATAGATCAGTAAAAATATTCATTTTAATTCTTTCTATTAATTATATAATTTATCTTCCCAATACTCTATAGAGTTTTTTTCAGATTCTATACCAATTAACTCTGATTTACCAAATATAGGTGTAAATAATATTTCATTATTTTTCTTAAAATTACCAATGCTTCTCTGACCCTCTTCTGATATTAAAAATAATATAAATTTCTCCGCTCCTGAATAGTTTACATTAGGATGAACGTTTTTATTAACTATTATTAAAGAATAAGAATTAATCGCATCTGGATCATCCTTACTTAAAATTACAAGGTTTTTTCCATTCTTTAATGATTCCCAAGTCCCAGAATCAATTATTACATATGCCTCTTTCTCATCTGCAATTCTTAAAGTATTACCCATTCCACTACTTGTTTCAATATACCACTTCATTCCATTAGGATTTATACCTATTTTACTCCAAATTTCTATTTCAAATTTATGAGTGCCTGAGCGATCACCTCTAGATATAAATTTAAAATCATATTCATTTTTTGTTAGAATCATTTTCTCTAATGCTGCTGTTATATTATTTCCAGAGATTGATAAAGGATCTGATTCAGGACCTACAAGTATAAAGTTATTGTACATTAGTGTTATTTTATGTTCGCCAAAACCATTTCTTACAAATTCCTCTTCCATTTGTCGATTATGTACTAAAACTAGATCAGCATCTCCTCTTCTAGCTATTTCTAATGCTTTTCCAGTTCCAGAAGCTATTATCTGAATATCTATATCTGGATGTTTTTCTTCAAATTTTTCTTCTAACATGTATGCTAATCCTGAATCATTCACGCTTGTAGTTAAAGATATAATTACTTTTTCATTTTGTTGATTGGAATAATAATATCCACTCATTCCAATAATTATTAAGATTATTAGAAATAATAATTTAATTTTCAAAGTATTATTAATATCGTTTGAGATAGAGATTTATAATTATTACTACAATTCTAATTAATAGAAAAATCATAGTAAACTAGAATATACTATAATCACTAAAGCGGGGGTCGCCCAGCCTGGTCAAAGGCGCAGGGCTTAGGACCCTGTCTCTTAGGAGTTCGTGGGTTCGAATCCCACCCCCCGCATTTATTCAACTAAATTATTTTTTTAGTAATATTACTATTGAACTTATTACTCCCATTAACGTGAATAATATTAAACTCATTAATGATAGCATAATATCCTGATATGTCTGAATAATAATTCCCATAACTAATGGTGGGAAAAACGCTATAAAATTGCATGAGGTATTTGTTAGTCCAAATGTTAATCCTGGATTAGTTTTACCTAATTTAGTTGCTGTCGGTATTAAAGATAGTAATGGTGCTATATAAAAAATAGCGAAAAAACCTAATAGTAATAATAATATTGTAACGTAGTAAAAATTTATTGGATATAAAAGTAAACATAAAATTATTGCGGTCCCAGTCATTGAAATACATATAACTTTAGTTTGGCCAATTCGTTTAGATATAACTCCACATAACATACATGATATTATAGTAGTTATACCTAGTGTTGACAGAAGTTGTAGTGATTCATATGTACTTAATCCAAATATTTCATTCAGATATAATGGAAACCATGTTAATACAGATACTGGGACAAAAATTCCTGTAGCATTTATCGATATTATCATCATTAATTTGAAAGATATTAACTCACGTAATTTATATTTCCGTACAACTTTCTTATTATTAATTATTGGTCTTGAACTATCTTTGGTTCTTAATTTAATTACCCAATTATAAATTGCTATTACTAATGAAATTATTCCTACTGCAATTAAAGCATTTCTCCAATCAAAATTATTAGTTATATATGGAATAAAATAAAACATTACTACTTGAGCAATACCCCATCCTGCTGCAAAAAATCCATTTGCAACATCTGTGTTTTGTCCTCTTAAATGATAATTTATAACTCTAACACAACCGGGTAAAATTAGTCCACACATTACACCTATGAGAATACGAAGAATTAATGTAGACTCAAAGCTTTGTATCTGACTAAATAATAGAATTAAAATAGTAGTTCCTGATGTAGCAAAACATACTACATTTTCCCCGCCAAACCTATCACTTAAAACACCACCTAATACCTGAGTTAAAGAATATGCTAAAAAGAATGATGATACTATAAATGCAGATTCAACTATAGTAAAATTTAATTCAGATATAATATAATTCTGCGTTGCACTGTAAGAAAGTAAATTAATCCCAATTAAACAAAATGATACTGTACTCATTAATACATAAAAATTATTTTTCATCTCATATTTCCATCCTATGTTCTAAATTTCCGTTGTCTAATTTATATCATTCTGACTTGTGAGTCTTCACTGTCATATCTTAGTACTAAACCATGTCTCCCCCATTCTAATATTATTCGAAATGCATTTTCTACTTCCGTATCTGGGAGTAAAGTACGAAGTATTGATAATAATTCTTCCTTATCCATCGATTTTTCCTTATCTTTATTTATCTCTTTATTAATTATCTGAAAAACAGTCGTATTATTAAGACAATTATTAATAATTTTCTTTCTACCACGAATTCCTTGAATAACAAATTCTAAACCACTTTTAGTTAATGTTAAATCTCCATCTTCTACTTTTATAAAATTAAACATTTCAGCAGTATCTACTACTGGTAATACATCATCTAAATCTAAAAGAAGATCTGCCGCAATTTTTGCAATATCAACTTTACTTCCATAATCATCTAATATCTCTAAAAAACCTATAGTTCTTCCTACTTCTACTTTAGGTAAAATAATATTTTTATCCAAATATTTCTACACTATGTTTTACTTTAATCTCATATATATAGAATTAAGCTATCAGAGCAGTAATAGCATCTATTATTTTATACACTTCTTTACTTCTTTTTTTTCGCGGTCTAGATAACTTAATTTCAAACTCACCTGCAACACTCCCAGGTCTCTGAGTTAACACAATTATTCTATCAGCAAGATAAACTGCTTCTTCTATGTTATGTGTTACCATTAATATTATTTCTGGTTTAACATATTTATCTTCCCAAAGACTAACTAATTCTTCTCTTAATCCTTCAGCCATTAGTGGATCCATAACTGAAAAAGGCTCATCCATCAACAAAACTTCTGGGTCCGTCACAAGCGCTCTAGCTATTGATACTCTTTGTTTCATATCTGTTGATAATTCACGTGGATGCGCATTTTCAAATCCTTCTAACCCAACTGCTTGTATCATTCTTATCGCTTTATTCATACGTACTTCCTTTTTCATACCTTGAGCCTCTAGACCTAATTCTACATTTTCCAGAACATCTAACCACGGTAAAAGAGCAAAAGAGTGAAAAATTATACTCATATTAGAATCAACAGAGTTAATTTTATTGTTATGATATAGTGCTTCCCCTTTAGTTGGTTTATCTAACCCCATAATTATCTTCAAAAGTGTAGATTTTCCACATCCTGCTGGCCCTACAATCGCTAAAAATTCATGTTCTTCAATAGTGAAATTGATATCTTCCAATATTTTAATCTTTTTTCCTTCTTGATAAAATTCTTTACCAATATTTTTTAATTCTAAAACTGCAGGCATTTTATATCACATAATCACATATTGCTCCATTTTTCAACTTTTATATATAATTTTCTCCAAATAAATCTATCTATTATAATTATTGTAATTATCATAGTTAATACTAATAATAGAAGCAATGGTATGCTTCCTAATACATAAGCTGATTCATCAATTAATGCACCAATACCATTAACTGAGAAAATATATTTTCCAAATATTAAAAATTCTGCTATTATTAATGCATTCCAACCACCACCCCATGCAGTCATTGAACCAGTTACTAATGAAGGATACATTGACGGCAATAAAATTCTTCTCCAATAAGTTCTACCTTTTAAATTAATTGAATCTGAAAATTCATCTACATGTTTTGGTATAGATCTTACACCACCAATTATATTAAAAAGTAAATACCATTGCATTCCAGTTACAGTTACAAGTATCGCTGCAAGTTCTAAACCAAATGGAATATCTATGAATAATATTATGATAAATGGAAAAAACGCAGATGCTGGAATTGCAGCTGTTATTTGAAAAATCGGTAAACAAATTTTTAATAACTTTATGTTTTTTGCTATTTTTGAAGCAACCAATATTGTCCAACTTAATGATATTACCAAAGCTATTACCAATCTTCCTATCGATGATAACATTGCACTAGGAATTTGTAGTACTTTTTCATATAATATTGGATTTAAATATAATTCCTTAAAATCTAATAATATTTTTGGAATATAAGTAATCATTTTTCCTATAAATAAATTAGATATTAAAAACCCTGTTATTAAAATTAAGACTATTGCTGAAATCTTATTTACTTGCGTGCGTTTATGATAAACTCTTGTTATATAATCAAGAATTTTTACAAATATGTTAACTGGCTTATAAATAACGAATTTGATAATATTATATCTTATTTTTTGATTATTAATCTCTGAGCTTAGTAATCTTCCCCTCATTTTTGTTAAACCATAAATTATTCTAGGTTTATTTTCTGAAACAGGACCAAAATCAAATTTGTATCTATCTGACATTACTTCAATTGGACGCCAAATTACTAAATCTATTATTAGTATTAAAATAATTAATGTAATAATTCCTATTAATGCAGCACTATAATTACCATTATATGTTGCTATTGCTAGAAAACTCCCTATTCCAGGTAATGTATAAGTTTGATTTCCAACTGAAATAATCTCTGCGGCAACTAAAAAATACCATCCATTTGCCCATGAAAGTATCATGTTAAAAACTAATTTTGGAATGGTAGATGGAATTATAATTCGTTTAATTTTCTTCCATCCATTTAATTTAATTGATGTTGATACTGCAGTCAAGTCTTTAGGGACAGTTAATGTAGATTCATAAACTGAATAAATCATGTTCCATACCATACTAGTAACTATTAAAAGAATGGCAGCAATTTCTATACTGATTCCTGTATAACCTAGAAAACTAACTATGAAAAATATTACAATAGGAAAAAAACCTAGTATTGGAATAGACTGTAATACATCAAGTATAGGAATTAAAATTTTTTCCATTTTTTTGTAATAAGCTGCAGTAATACCATATGTGAATGCCACAATTAATGAGATTAACATTGCGAGCGACATTCTTACTAAAGAGTAACTGACTAATGATAACATTTTTTGTAATACATCAAATTGATTCGAAAAATCAATTATTATGTTAGATATTTCGATCAACAGTCATCTCCTCCGTTTAACTCATTTTCTTAACTCAAAGTACTAATCTTATTTAATTCTTTATATTTATATGATTAAAATACGTGATTATTATATTAAAATTATAAAATATTTTTTTAATTTTTTTATTAAAACTGAGCGTGCGCTGAGCGTGAAGTTAAATACTAACTTTGTATAAGCACAATTAGGTCATATAAAATGGTTGAAGGTTATTGCGTAAAATGCAAATCTAAAAGAGAAATTCAAAGTCCTGAAAAGGTGACTCTAAAAAACGGAAGACCAGCTACAAAAGGTACCTGTGGTACCTGTAGTACTAAAATATTTAGAATAGGCGGTTAGTCTCTAACTCATCTATTCTTGATGTTTGTGTCTGTACATAGTCACCTTTCTCTTTTTTTATTATTTATCAAAAACTTAGGAAATATAGAGCTATTGCTGTAAATCCTCCTGCTCCAACCATTAATAATCCGTTTATTAATATATTTGATTTAGAAACTTTACCTAGAAATAATCCTAAAAAGAATAATGTACTTATATTAATAATTATTGCCAACCAAGTTGCAAAGATAATATCTATTATTCCAAATAATGAAAGAAAAAAAGGTGATAAAGATAGTAATGTTGTTAACACTGGAGATAACGCATCTACAACTGATACTACAACAATTGCTGTAGTAGACGCTCTTGTTATTACGCTGTTATCTAATTGTGTAAATAATGCTTTTTCTAATTCCTTTTTATTTCTTATTCTCTCAGCTCTTTCTGCCATAAATGCTCCCCATGCACCTGATACACCCATAGCAAATCCTGCTCCAATACCTGCGCTTATAATAATCTTAGCGTTTAACTGATTAACAAAATATACTCCTAATATAATTCCTAATGTAGTTAATGCCCCATCAAAACCATTCATAACAAAATATCTTCTTGCTATTTCATCTCCTTTTGATATCTGTAAATTAGTTCTTAAATTTAATAATAATCTCTTTAAATCCAAAATATTTTTACCAAATAAGTTATGTTATATGAAATTTAATTATATTTATTAGTCTTAAATACTTTTATTATTTAGCTATAACTTGTCTAGTTCTGTAAAAAAAATAGTAATCGATGCTTTAAAACCTAGAGATACACCTGTACTAAATCTAGCTAAAGCATTATGTGATATTTCTGGAATTGATGAAGTTGATTTAACAGTCGTAGAAGTAGATGCTAAAACAGAAACTGTTAAACTTACTTTACATGGTAATAATGTTGACTATGATAATATTTCTAAAGTAATAAGTGATCATAGTTCTACTATTAGAAGTATTGATGAAATTAATGTTAGTAAATTAGGCTAATTCTTATTTACTATTTTTCGTTTTTCTAATATGTTCAAAATACTTCTTGATAATGGTATTGCAACTATTGTTCCAATAAGAACTTGACCCATATTAATTGGAACTTCAACTAAAGCTGCGTTAACGCCAAGATTTAAGACATAAGCACCATAGATGAAATAACCAAAAATCATAACTATTCCTCCAATTAAAGTAGAAAAAACTAACCATCCTATTCTATTTGCTAGATAGTGACTACCCAAAATAATTAATCCCGCTGTTACTATTCCTAATGCGACCCAAAATCCTTCCGGGATTGTAGTTATTAAAATATTATTAAATATTGTAATTTCTACAGTACCTGAAAAATATCTCATTCCTATATATGATATTAATAAAAATGATATTATGCTAATTATAATTGAAAGAGAGACTGATTTTTTTTTACTATAGTTTAAAAACAGATTTCTTGCAAAATAACCAACAATAAAACCCTCAATTCCTTTTATTACTAAAGTACCTGGAGCATATGAACCATATCCTAAAAAAATATCTGCTATCGCAGATCCTACTCCACCAGAAAAACCTCCTACTATTGGACCCATAACTATTGCACTAGTATAAACCATCGTTTCTCCTATGTTAAAAAATCCATATGTTGCTGGAACATATACACTAAAAGCTATTGTAGCCATAGCTACTAAAGCAGTGAATATTGCTGTAGCAGCAAGCTCTTTACTATTCAACTTCACACTATTTTCAGAGAATTCATATATAAGATTTAGTATTTCTAACTATGAATTATTTTTATCAGGTTATTATAAAAAATATCAAAAATCACATTCTTTAATATATATTCTAGATTATTTGCCCATCAACAATATTTATTGTTCTATCAACATATTTCTCATGTTTTTCATTATGACTTACTAAAATAATTGTCTTATTACTTTCTTTATTAATTTTTTTAAACAATTCAATTATTCCATTTGCAGTTTTAGTGTCTAGATTTCCTGTTGGTTCATCTGCTAAGATGTATAAAGGATCAGTAATTAAAGCTCTAGCTATAGCAACACGTTGCATTTGACCGCCAGATAGTTGATTAGCATAATTTGTTTTCACATTTTCTAATCCTACTTTTCTAAGAAGTGATAACGCATTTTCCATATTATTATGTTTTTTCTTTTTGCTTATCCAAGTTGGTAATAACACATTTTCAATTACTTTCAATTCTGGAATTAAATTAAATGATTGAAATACAAATCCTATTAAATTATTACGTAATCTTGCTTTCTCATTTTGAGATAAATTTGCTGTATAAGTTGAATTAATATGAATTTTGCCTTTTGACGGTAAATCTAGTAGTCCAAGTAATTTTAATAAAGTTGATTTTCCAGATCCTGATGGGCCTTTAATTAATATAAATTCTCCATTACGTATTTTAAGATCTATCCCTCGTAAAGCATGATATATATTTTTCTCTATCGTATACGTCTTCCATAAATTATTTACTTGAATTATTTCTTTAGACATATCTCATAGCCTCCTCTGGTTGATATCTTGATGCTAACCAAGCTGGATATATTGATGCAAAGATACTTATAATAAAACCTATGAACATTGGAAATGGAAAAGCTGATAATCTAACAGTGATTACTGGAATTAAGCCACTAAATAATGCAAATGGATAATTTGATAAATATGTTGTTAATAATATTCCTCCTACAGCACCTATCACAGCTCCCACTAATCCAATTATCGCTCCAATTATTATAAATAACATGATAATTTCTTTATCTGTCATTCCTAAAGCTCGAAGAATTCCAATTTCCCTTACTTTAGAATTTACCATCATCATTAAAATCGTGATTACACCTAAACTAGAAGCAATCATACCTGCATATGATATAGTATAAGCAAATTCAATTCCTTCACTATATGCATTTAAAATTAATCTTGCGAATTCTTCAACTGTTTCTACCTCAAGCCAATCATCATTTCTATAATTCTTTATAATCCATTTCTTTACTGATTCTACATTTGATTTGCTATCAACTTTAATAATAATAGAGTGACTGAATCTCTTATCTATATTTAATATTTCTTTTAAATCATCATGATGTATAATTGCTGTTTCACTAAATCCTAAAGGCCCATATACTTTAAATATTCCAACAATCAATAATCGTTTTGTAAAACTTTCACCATCAATATTTATTCCTTTAGTAGTAATATATGATCCAACAGATGCTTTAAGTCTGTTAGCTGTATCTAAATCCAAAACAATGGTTCCTTTCTTATCTATAAATTCTCCTTGAATAATTTTTGTATGTAATACTGATGTTTCTATATCTCTATTAGGATCCACTCCTATTATTGGAACGTTAAACATTTCATAAACTTTCCCACCATCTGTATGATTAAGATCTAGTGATCCAAAAGTTCTAGATGAAGCTCCAATAATATGGGGGTTAGTCATTAAATAAGTTATTATTTGATTATCTGTTCTTTCCAAAAATAAGTTTTTATTATGTGATATGTATAAATCACCTGTCTGAACATCTTGTATATCTCGTGACACACCATCTGTAATACCTCCAACCACTAGAGTGTTAAATATAATCAAAATAATAGTTGCTGATATTGCACCACAAGCAGTTAACATACTACTCTTTCTTTTTAATAAAAAACGTATTGATAATAGTATTAAATACTTCATATAGCAATTATCCATTTCTTTCTTATATAATTTGAAATAAAAAGATAACTATCAGTATAAACTTATTTGGTTATACAATGATATTATAATTTATAATGAATGAAAAGAAAATAGAAAAAGAAAATGATGATATTCAAAAGGAACTCGATTCAAGAAAACCTGGAAAATCTAAGAATAATCTAAAACAAAAATTTTTATGTGCTAAATGTAAAGCTGGAATTAGAATGTTTGTTAATGACCCTGTATTACAACAACCATTACCTTTTTGTCCACATTGCGCATCTATTGTTGATGTAATATCAAAATAAACGCATCATGTATCATGTACTAGACTCTACTGCATTTTATAATGGAATATCTGATATATTAAATTCAAATATTTATTATACTACTCCTGAAATAATTTCAGAAATTAATCATTTACAAAAACATAATTTCAAACTAGATATAGCTATTGAACGTGGTAATCTAAAAATTATCTCCCCTCATAAATCCTATATCAATAAAGTTGAATCTATTTCTAAAAAAACTGGCGATTTGAAAAAATTATCTTTTGCTGATATTACTGTTATTGCATTAAGTCTACAACTAATTAACAATAAAAAAAAAATAAATATAATTACTGATGATTTTAATATAGAAAATGTTGCTCATTTGCTAAAGATGCCTGTTGTATCTGTTTCAACTACTGGAATATCAAAAATTGTTAAATGGATATTTTATTGTCCTGTATGTAACACAAATACTAATAATGTTAAATTAACTAGTTGTAATTCATGTGGAAGTACAATTAAAAAGAAAATGATTAAAATTAAGAATGTGGTTTTAAAAAATGACTAATTTGAATATACCTTCTGCTCAAAATTGTGGTTTTTCTCTAATTTATTATGGAAAAGAATTAAAAATTACTAAAACGTATTTCAACAAACAGTTAGAAGCGTTTAATGTATCTATATTAATTGATCAAGATAATAATAAAACTAAACATGAATATTTTAAATTAGATGTTAATAAAGGTAAAATTCTTGGAATGACTGTCATTAAAAATATTCCAGAGAGTATTAAAAATCAACTCGAAAATGATCTAAAAATAATTTTTAGTGATAAAAAAAATTTAAAAATATTAAAATGATGCGACCGCCGGGATTTGAACCCGGGTTATCAACTTGGGAAGCTTACACGTCTAATATTAGACTTGATGTCCTAGACCAAACTGAACGACAGTCGCGTATTCTATCATGTTTATTTCTTATTACTAATAATAATTATTATATCTGTGTTTTTCGTATTCATATAACACTCTAGAAATTACTGTATGTGAACTTAAAGGTAATTTGCTTACTGATAACAGTTCATTAACATTTTTTAAGATGTTTTTTGAAAATTGTCCTCTGGAAAAACCTCCTATGATCAAAACTGGATTTTTAATATCTGAAAGTTTTAGCGCTATATCTTGATAACTAGATTGTTTTCCCAATCTAGATAAACCAATTACATGGCAATTATCAAATTGTTCTATTAATGATTTTAACTCAATTTTACTTAAATTTATTAAAGATTTTTTATTAGATAAAATTTTTCGTGTTTTAAATAACTTCTCTATAAGACCATTAAATCTTAAATATGATCTGGGCAATCTTAATTTTTTTCCAATTTTAATTACATAATTATTAACTGTGTGAACATAAATTTCTAAATCATCATTTTTGTATAATGGACTATCTATTGATTCTAATAATGAAAAATGTATTATGTCTGGTCTTCCACGTTTATCTGGATTATCTAATTTCTTGATTATATCAGAATGAATATTTTTGTCTAATATCCTATTATAAAAATTTTTGTTGATGAAGTTATGATTATTATTTAAATTATTAATCATGTTATCTGTTATTATTTCTAATGCCGATTCTCCAATTATTAATCTTAACATATTAATCCTACATAATAAAATGTAATAGTTTATATTAATATTCTATTTTTATCAATTAGATTTGAAAAGAAAAAAAATAAAAGATAAAGTTGTTGCGTTAAAACGAATTTATTTTTTTATAGATAATGCATTAGTAATTGCTAAAACTGATTTAATCTTGGCTCAAAGATATGGTAATATAGCCAGAGATCTTATGTTAAAAAATAATATTCGGCTACCATATGAAAAAAAACGATTTTTCTGCAAGGGATGTAAAAAACTTATTGTTCCAGGTATTAATTCCAAAATTAGAATTAAAAATAAGATAATTCTAACAATCTGTATGGAATGCTCGTATATTTATAAAAAAATCTCTGATACGAAATAATGTGTTAATCGTAAGGATTAAATTTAAACATTAACAAGTATTATCATATAATATGTATACTAAAAAAGAAATTAAAAAAATTATTACTGAAAAAGGAATTAATTTAATTAGTGTATCATATATTGATTTTGCAAGTAAACATAGAGCTAAAGCTAATAATATAAAATATTTGGATGAAACTTTGAATGAAGGAATAAGATTTGCTAAAGGTAATTTTCAAATGACTCAGCTTACTGGTCTTGCGAATACCTATGGTAACTATTCTCCAGCGTCTGGTGAAACAAATGCTATACCTGATTTATCAACTTTTGTAATTAATGATTACGCTCCTAAAGTGGCTAAATTTATTGGTAATTTGCATGAACTAAATGGTTCTCCTTGGAATTTATGTACAAGAAGACCTTTGCAAAAAGCATTGGAAATTGCAAAAAAACAAGACTATAAATATATTGCTGGCGGTGAATTAGAATTTCATTTAGTTAATAAAATTAACGGTGTCATAAAAGAAGTTGATACTGGTGAAGTTCAGTCTCAACATGGATTAGATATAAACCATAATATTCTCCAACAATTTATTAATAGTCTTCAAAGTATTGGAATCCCTGTTCCTAAAGTTCATATGGAAGGTGGTGGAAAGGCTCTCGGGCATGTGGAAATCAATCTTGAACACGCTGAAGCGTTACGTACTGGTGATATGTTAATACATACTAAAGACGTGTTGAAAGCTATAACTAAAAAAAATAATATGATCTGTTCTTTTATGCCTAAAATCTCTGAATTTCATACTGGAAGTGGAATGCATATTCATTCAAGTTTATGGAATAATAATGGTGAAAATGAATTTTATGATTCTAAAGATAAACATGGTTATAATTTAAGTCAAAACGCTTACTATTTTATCGGCGGTCTTTTATCTCATATTAAAGCACTCTGCGCAATATGTTGCCCATCAATAAATTCATATAAACGTCTAGTTCCTGGAAACTGGAATAGTGATGGAATAATTTGGTCGTTAGGTAACAGAGCAGCTGCAGTTCGAGTCCCAGAGCAGTTTAATCATAATTCTGCTAGAATAGAATTACGAATTCCTGACTCTTCAGCTAATCCATATATGGTAATTGCTTGTATACTAATAGCTGGTCTAGACGGAATAAAGAATAAAATTAATCCCGGTAAACCATTTGATTTGGATTTATCTGATGAAATATCTCTAAGAAAAGCTGGTGTAAAATTATTGCCAGGAACTTTAAGAGAAGCATTAGATGAACTTGAAAATGATATTGTGTTAACTAATATTTTAGGTAAAGAATTAGTTGAAGAATATATAAAAAATAGAAGATTTGAATGTATTCAATACGCTAGTAAAGTAACTGAGTGGGAACAAGAAAACCTTCTTGAGTTAGTATAAAAATAAATAGTCTAGAACTATATTCTTTGTATTATGAATAATGATTCTAATGGTTATGAAAATGGCATAGTATCTTCTGCACATGAACATGCAACACGTGCTGGGTTAAATATTTTAAAAAATGGTGGAAACGCTGTTGACGCTGCAATTGCTACTTCATTTACACTTGGTGTTGTTGTCCCCCCATTCTCTGGAATTGGAGGTGGAGGATTCGTATTAATATATTTACATGATGAAAATAAAAATATAATTTTAGATTTCCGTGAACCAGCTCCAAGTAAAGCTACTGAATCTCTATATAAATTAGATAATGAAGGGAAAGTTGTTAATGATGAAAATAATATTGGTTATAAAGCAGTTGGTATACCTTCTCATTTAGCTGGTATATCATTAATATTAGAAAAATATGGTACTATGAACCTAAAAGAAGTTACTAAATACGCTATTGATGTTGCAAGAAATGGATTTCAGGTCAGTCAATTTTTACATAATATTATTGATGGTGATATAGACGCTGCAGTATTCAAATTTCGTAAATTTCCTGAAGCTGGTAAGATGATGTTGAAAAATGATGGTTCAACCTATAAACGAAATGATACTATAAAATTCCCTGAGCTAGCTAAGACGATGGAAACTATTGCAGAAAATGGTATAGACGAATTTTACACTGGTAAATTTGCTGATCTAATAGTTAATGATATGAATACTAATGGTGGCCTAGTGTCAAAAGACGATCTAAAAAATTATAAACCAATATTTAGAGAACCATTAACTGGTACATATAAAAACTCTGAATTTGTTACTATGCCTCCGCCAAGTTCTGGAGGAGTTACATTGATTCAAATGTTAAAATTATTGGAAGATGTCAATCTCAAATCTATGGGTTCTAATACAGTTAAATCAATAGATTTCTTATCAAATATGTTGAGAGTAATATGGGATGATAGAGACAAAATTGGTGACCCAAACTTTAATAATATTCCAGTACAAGATTTAATCTCTGAATCATATATTAGTAAACTTAAAGATAAACTAAATAGTAATAAATTACCTGATAATATTCCTATAAGAAAAAATTCTCATACTACTCATTTTAGTGTTATGGATAAAAAGAAAAATGTTGTAGCACTTACTGAATCTGTAAATGACTTTTTTGGTTCTGGAACAGTAACTCCTGGAACTGGTATTTTTCTTAATAATACTATGCATGATTTTGATCCAGCTCCAAACGCAATTAACTCTGTACAACCTAATAAAATCCCTATGTCTAGTATGACTCCAACAATTTTCTTTAAAGATTCTGAACCACAATTAATACTTGGCAGTGCTGCAGGACCTAGAATAATAACTGCGATAATTCAAGTATCTCTAAATGTCTTAGATCATAAAATGTCAATACAAGATGCAGTTTCTAATCCTAGATTCCATTTTCCCTCTGCTATCCCTGATCCGACAGGTGTTAACCGTCTAACATATGGTAAATTAAAAAATAAACGTATAATAAGTTTAGAAAATCGTATATCAAAAGATATTAGAACTGGGCTAGAAAATATAGGATATGGTCTAGATATACATTCTGAATATGATTTCTATTTTGGTGGAGTTCATGCTCTCACTATCAATAAAAATAAAATGTTTGGTGGAGCTGATCCAAGAAGAGATGGTGTAGTCTTAGGCTATTAACATTTTTATTGTATTATGTTATAACTATTTATATGAATTATGTACAAACTGTTAACGGCTTAATACCAGAAACTGAACTAGGTATAACTCTTGCACATGAGCATGTCTTTATAGATAGTTTAGTCTGGTTTGTAGAGCCAAAAGATGATTTTTTTAAAGAAATTCGTGACGCCCCAATAACTTTAGGTAATATAGATCGATTAAGACGAGGAACAAATTTTTCTAGAAATAATTTAATAGTTGATGAAGTTGATGTCGCTATTGAAGAAGTTGCACATTTTAAATTATATGGTGGAAAAACAATAGTGGATTTAAGTGTAGATGGAATTGGTAGAAATATTAAAAACTTAAAGGAGGTAAGTGATAAAAGTGGATTAAATATTATAGCTCCTACTGGTTATTATGTTGAAAACTCTCATCCTAAAGAAATTAAGGATATGTCTATAGATGAGATAGCGAATCGATTTATTAATGATATAAAAATTGGGATTCAAGACACGGATATAAAAGCAGGAATTATAGGTGAAATTGGTATCAGCCCTAATGGTAATCGAAGTGAGGAGGAGAGAGTAGTTAAAGCTGCTGCAAGAGCACAATTAGAAACCGGCGCGCCATTAACTGTTCATACATGGGGTGATAATGCAAGTCATAAACAACCATTACATATAATAGACATTCTCGAAAATGAAGGTGTAGATCTTACACGAGTTTATATGAGTCATATGGATTCAGTTGATGATTATGAATATCTAAAACAAATAGCTCAAAGGAA
>CAXETO010000005.1:0-14947 GCA_963999255.1 uncultured archaeon
TCTAATAATTTTTTAGGATTTAAAGTTTCTGATTCTAAAAGAAATTGTGTTGTTATAGAATTCGCATCTTCCTCTATTATTTCAAGACCAACTAAATGCCTTACTGTTTGAATGATTTGTTTCATATCTTTAAAATTTAATCTTTGTTTACCTTTGATTTGGATTATATCATATCCTAATAAATATGCTCCAATTACTTCATTTATTATTTTATCAATATCTAAATTTGGATAGGTGATCTCGATTTTTTTTAAATCTATAATTTTACTGGGTGAATATATTATTAAACTATCATCTTTCAATATTTCTATTGATAAAATATTTCCACGTTTAATTTGATTTTTTTTTATCCAAGATTTTGGTAATGAAATAAACGCTGTACCACCACCTAATTCTTGAACTTTTCGATTATCCATAAATATTTAAAGTTCTTTAAATTATTTATAGATTATTTTAATATAAACAAAAATCTTTGTAAATAATAATGTTAGTGAAAACATTCTGCCCCGCTCATATTACTGGATTTCTTGAAGCAAATATAGTACAAGATTCACTTTATAGTGGTTCTAAAGGTGCTGGATTTTCAACTGCTTTAGGTATAACTACTATAGTAAATTTAAAAAAAAGTGATAAATCTAAACATAAAATATATTTTAATAACGTATTTTCTGAAGCTCCTGTTTCAAATTATGTAATTAATCTATTTGAAAAATTATTAAAACAAAATTTTGACATATCTGTGGACCACCGTATTAGTGTTCCACTAAATTCAGGATTTGGTACTAGTGGTGCAGGTGCTTTAAGTTTAGCATTAGGAATAAATGAGACACTATGTCAACCTTTAACTAGAAATGAAGTTGTAAACATTGCTCATGAAGCTGAAATTTATTGTAAAACAGGATTAGGTACTGTGATTGCTGAAAATATCGGAGGATTTGAAATTCGAACCCAAGCTGGAGTTCCTGGAATTGGAAAAATAAAAAAATTATCTATTAATTATAATAAATATCTAGCTATAATTCTACATTTAGGACAATTATCTACATCTGATATACTTAATAATTATAACTCTTCTTCAAATTTAAATCAACTTGGAAGTCAACTGGTACAAAATTTTAATGATCAACCAAAAATTAATAATTTTCTTAAATTTTCTCGAAAATTTTTCGATAATTCCAATTTATTTGATAAAAAATTAAAAAAAATACTTGATATATTAGATACCACTGGATTTACTTTTAGTATGGCTATGTTTGGAAAAACATTATTTTCTATAATAAAAATTAATGAAATTATTGAGATTGAAAAAGTTATAAAAAAATTAGTTAAAAATAATAACCAAATTATAATAACTCAATTTGATACTCAAGGAGCCCGTCTAATATCATGAATTCTATTTCTTCTAAACACCCAAGATTTAAATCATTAATTATTAGAGAAAAAATTATACATAATTTTAACAACGGATCTGTTGTAAATCACGGATTAATAGCTCATGGTAGAGGTGAAGCATTTGATTATTTAATTGGTGAAACCACTACTCCACCAACTATTAATGCAATTAAAGCAGCAGCAATTACTTTATTAAATTCTCAAAATCCTGTAATATCTGTGAACGGTAATGTAGCTGCTTTAGTTCCAAATGAAATAGTGAAATTATCGAATATAATTAATTGTAAAATTGAAATTAATTTATTTCATCAATCAAAAACACGAACAAAGATTATTTCCAATCTTCTTTATAAATCAGGAGCTAAAGAAATTTTAGGACTAAAGTCTTTAATCAATATTCCAGAAATATTTAGTAATCGAAGTCAAGTAGATCCTGAAGGTATTTTTAAAGCTGATACTGTTCTTGTACCTTTAGAAGATGGTGATAGAGTACAAACATTAGTTAAAATGGGTAAAAAAGTTATTGTTATAGATTTAAATCCCCTATCTCGAAGTTCTAAATATGCTACTATATCAATTATTGATAATGTTGTACGCGCATTTCCTTTATTACTTTCTTATATCAAACAATTTAAGAATAATAACAATAAACTTGAGCTCAATGAATTTCATAATTCACATAATATTAAATTATGTCTAAAATATATCAATAAGAATCTTTCACAAAAATTTACTAAATATAATTTTAAAATATAAGGAAAGTTGATGGGTTTATTTATATGACTAAAATTACTTTTACAGACATCTTAAATTATAAGAAAAATAAAAGAAAAATTGTTGCAATTACTTCATATGATTATCCAACTGCTAAAATTGCTGATAATATAAATATAGATATTATTCTAGTAGGTGATTCCGGAGGAACTGTAGTATTAGGACATCAAAATATTACTTCTGTTACTTTAGATGAAATTAAAATGATGTTACAAGCAGTTAATAGAGGTGTTCAAACATCATTAATAGTAGTTGATATGCCTTATAATTCATATAATACTAATATTGAATTAACATTAAAAAATGCAAATGAACTTATTAAATTAGGTGCTAATGCAGTTAAACTTGAGGGTGGTATACACATGCAATCTACCATTAAAAAACTAGTTGATTCTGACATTCCTGTCATGGGTCATATAGGATTAACACCTCAAACCACCTCATTTCATGGCAAGTATCAAGTACAAGGAAAAACTAAAATTTCAGCAAACAAAATTCTTAATGATGCATACGCATTACAAAATGCTGGTGTATTTTCAATTGTATTAGAATTAGTAACTTCTGAAATTGCTCAAATAGTTACTGAATCTATTGATATACCTACAATTGGTATAGGATCTGGTATAAATTGTGATGGACAAATATTAGTACTTCATGATATGATTGGACTGTATGATGAAATGAATTTGAAATTTGTTAAGAAATACGCAAATATTAAAAATTCTTTATCTAATGCGTTAAAATCTTACAAAAACGATGTTATTTCATCTACTTTTCCAAGTGTTAAAAATACATTTTATATGAGTAAAAAAGAATACAATCATTTAATCCACAGTTTAAATAAAAAAAACTAAAATACCTATACTTATTTCAAATATAATATTATATAAGTGTAAAAGAAATGATTGAAAATGATATTAGTTGGATGGTTGGAGGAGCTCAAGGCAGTGGAGTAGATTCAGCGGCAACTATATTTGCACGTGGTTGTAATTATGTTGGATTGTATGTTTATGGTCAAAGAGAATATTATTCAAATATAATAGGAGAACATAGTTATTTTATTGTTAGAGTAAATTCTAATCCTGTCCGCTCACATTTTAATCAAATTAATTTATTAACTACATTTGATGCTGAAACTATTGCACGTCATTTTTTAACTATAGTTGATAACGGTGGATTGATCTATGATCCAAATACTACAAATATTAAATTATCAGATATTGCAACATTTGAAAAACGATTATTATATGATACTGAAGCATATCTTAAAAATAAAGGTCTAAACGATACATTAGATGATATTCTTACCGATTGCAGTAATAGAGGAGTCAAACTTTATCCAGTTGATTATTCCAAATTAATAAAAGAAGTTGCAAATAAATTTCCTGATACTAAACTGAGTAATCTTACTAAAATGACTAATCTTATGGCTGTTTCCTGCTCTTTTTCACTACTAAATTTTGATTTAGAAAAATTATTTCTTGCTATAGAACACACTTTTAAGAATAAAAATAAAATAATCGAGATGAATAAAATTGCTGCTCAGTATAGTTATGATTATATGAATACCAGTTATCAAAACTCATTTAATTATAACCTCAAAAATATTGATGTAGAAGAAAAACGTATATTTATACAAGGCAGTCAAGCAGTTGCTTTAGGAAAATTAACTGCTGGATGTAGATTTCAAACTTATTATCCTATTAGTCCAGCTACTGATGAAAGTGTTTATCTTTCAGGTCATGAAACATTTAAAATTGAAAATGATTCAAATGAAAATAATGATAATTTACAACGTTCTATGTTAGTTGTTCAAACTGAAGATGAAATCTCAGCTATTACAATGGCTACTGGAGCTGCTGTTGCAGGTACTCGATCCTCTACTTCAACATCTGGACCTGGATTTTCACTTATGGCTGAAGGTATTGGTTGGACTGGTATGAATGAAGTTCCTATTGTTATTACATTATATCAACGTGGTGGACCAAGTACTGGATTACCAACTAGACATGAACAAGGCGATCTAAAATTTGCTTTAAATGCTGGACATGGAGAATTCCCAAAAATTGTTGTTGCTTCTGGAGATATTGAAGAATGTTTTTATGATTCGATTCAAGTTTTTAATTATGCTGACAAATTTCAATTACCTGTAATTCATATAGTTGATAAAGCATTAGCAAGTACTACTTTAACAACACCTATTTTTAATACACAAAATATTGAAATTGATCGAGGCAAGTTAATTACTCCTGAAACTTCAGAACAAATTACAGACAAATATTCTAGATTTAAATTTACTAGTGATGGTATATCTCCTCGTACAATATTAGGCACTCCTAATGGGTTATTTTGGTTAACTGGTGATGAACATGATGAAAATGGTAATATAACTGAAGATCCAATTACTCGAATGAGAATTATGGAAAAACGAATGAAAAAACTTGAATTAGCTGATAAACAAATTACTGTAAAAGATAAAGTTAGTATTTACGGTTCAAAAGATGCAAATATAACAATTGTAAGTTGGGGGTCTACTAAAGGAGTAATATTAGATGTAATAGACAAATTAAATAGTTATGATAATAAAAAAGTAAATTTTATACAAATTAAATTACTTTCCCCATTTCCAACACAAACTGTTCAAAATTTATTATCAAATTCATCTAAAAAAATTAGTGTAGAAATGAATTATACTTCTCAACTAGCATCTGTAGTACGAGAACATACTGGTATATCTATGGATCATTTTATAACTAAATATAATGGCCGTCCTATGAAATTTGATGAATTATATCATGCAATAAAGAAACTTATATTAGACAATACTCCTAACAAAATTGTGTTGACTCATGGCGCTTAAACTTACTGATTTTAAAACCCCCATTCATAATGATTGGTGTCCTGGTTGCGGTGATTTTGGTATATTATCAAGTTTACAAATGGCGTTTACAGACATGCAATTAGAACCACATAATGTTGCTTTATTTACTGGAATTGGTTGTTCAGGAAAAACTCATCAATATATGAATACTTATGGTATACATACTTTACATGGTAGAGTATTACCATTTGCAACAGGTGCAAAATTAGCTAATCCTGATTTAAATGTTATAGCTGTTGGTGGTGATGGCGATGGATTAGGTATTGGATCAGGACATTTTGTTAATGCTGGAAGAAGGAATATCGATTTTACTTATGTATTATTTAATAATGGAGTTTATGGCTTAACTAAAGGTCAAGCTTCTCCAACATTAAAATTAGGTTTACAACCTAAATCTCTACCAAAACCTAATATTGTTGAATCAATTAACCCAATTCTTCTTGCATTTTCTGCTGGTTACACATTTATTGCTCGTGGTTACTCTTTTGATGTTAAACATCTTAAAGAACTTATTATTAAAGGAATCCAACATCGTGGGTCTGCGTTTATTGATGTGTTACAACCATGTCCAACATATAATAATCTTAATACACAATCTTGGTTTAGTGAAGTAGATCAAAATACTAAAATTCCTCGTACATACAAATTAGAAGAAACTGATTATGACCCTGTTATTAATAAGTCAGATGATGAAAATGATTTAGAATTGAAAATTAATCAATTAGTTAAGAAAGCTACTGAATGGGGTGATAAAATACCTCTAGGAGTCTACTATCAAAATGAAACCGTATCTACGTTTGAAGAGCGAATCATTTCGAATATTCCAAATTATAGATCTCAAAATCCTGTTAAACAACTTATTAATTCATCCAAAGGTCATGGAATTACTGATTTAACTAAACATTTTGATGAGTTAACTGTTAGTTAATTAAATTTCTGATTCTATAACTTTAGGATCTTTTCCAAATCTTGTATAAATTGCGATTGTTATAACTATTAATATTGCACTCAAATAAAATGGAAATGCCGGGTTATATTCATATACATAAAAACCAATTATTGGTCCAATTATTGCCCCTGCTGTCCAATATGCTTCAGTTATACCAGTTAATTTACCTCTAATTTTTTTAGGCATTAAATCTTCTTGTGTTGATGAAATTGTAGGGAATAATGTACCATGACATGCACTTCTTATCCCCATTATTACAACAATTAAAATTATTATGCTAGTTGATGGTATTGCAACTGTAAATATTGCACTTAGTATTCCACCAAGTATTATTATTTGCTTTCTATATCCTTTATCTGCTAAACGACCTATAGGAAATTGTATTAAACTTCCACATAATCCAGATAGAAAAAATGCACTTGAAAGCCATAGAACTGCTACTACTCTGTCAAGACCTATAACTTCATATATGTACATTGCTAAAACTGGTTGAATAAATGATAATCCAAATCCATGTGCAAATCTTAATGCAAGTAATGAATTAAATGTAGATTTGAATTTTTTTGCAATTTGAATTGATTTATTTGACGAAGGTTCTATTAAACTATTTTTTAATTGCCGCTTTTCCTTAACAAAAAATATAACAATTAATGCAGAAATGAAAGCAAACAGAGTTCCAACATAAAATGGTAATTTATAACTCTCTATTTCACTCAAACCTAATATGTTATAACCATAATATTGTATAATCCCTCCAAATGCTGGACCTATTATTAAACCTAACATTACCCCTGTATTAAAAATACTTAAAGCTGTACCTCGTGATCCTGGTTTTATTAAATCTGCTATTAATGCTGCTGAAGATGGCCAAAACATCGCTGCTCCGACACCTTGTAACGATCGAAAAACCGCTACATGCGTCCAATCTGATGCAATTGGAAATAATATTGTTGAAATCGCATATATCATTAAACCTACTACTATAAGTTTCTTTCTACCTATTTTATCGGACAATTTTCCAAATGGAATTACTAAAAAGCCTCGCGCTACCATAAATGATGAAGTAATTATTCCTATTTGTATTCCTATACTAGCTCCTAACAGTGTAGCATAATATGGTAAAAATGAAATAAATAATCCAAAACCAATCATTACATTTGTTCCAGCAATGGCTAACGCAATTATTGATTTATTATATTCTAATTTCATTAAAAGACTTACTTTAAATGAAATTCACAAAGGTATATGAATTTTTAAATATGAATTTTTTTTATTAATACAATAATTATGTGAGAAATAAAACTCTTGATCAACTTCGCCAATCTTTACTTTATCATAATACAATTGATGTTTGGCCTTTATCAACAGAAAAACAATGGAATTGGAGAAATGTACAAAATTATGAAAAATTTCTAAATTATATCAAAAATAATCAAATTGAATTAAAGAAATTAAATATGAAACATTTAATTAATAAAATTGACGGTAAGATTGTTGAATCATTTTCAATTAGGTTAGATTATGATATAATTAATAAACTAAGAAATTTTAATTTATAATATTAATTTTTTATTTTTAGCTATTAATATTCCACATATTGTTTTTGCATCAGTAATTTTTCCATCTAGAATTAATTTCATAACTTCCTTTACTTTAATTTTTACCACTTCAATATTTTCATCATAATCCAAATTTTTCCGAGTTTTATATAAATCTGTAGCTATAAATGTATACATAATTTCATTGCTATATCCTGGAGCAACAAATGTTTCTAATATTTGAATAAATTTTTTAGCTTGAAATCCGGTTTCTTCTTCTAATTCTCTTTTAGCACATGATTTCGGATTTTCATTATTATTTAGTGTACCTGCAGGTAACTCTAATAATATTTTATCTGTTGGATAACGAAATTGTTTTATTAATAATATATTCTTTTCATCAATTACTGGTATAATGGCTACCGCTCCATTATGTAACACTACTTCTCTTATAGTATTTCCACCGGATGGTAATTGCACAATATTCTTTTGTACATTTATTATTTTTCCATTATATACATTAGTTGATTTTAACGTTTTTTCTACTAGATTCATATCTTATTATAATTATAATCAACTATTTAGATTTCAATGTTATTATTCAATTAATTTAATAACATTATTATTAATTTATGTAATAATTAAAATATAATTTCATGATAAAACACATTGTTACTGCTATTTTATCTCATAAAAATAAAATTCTTATAGTTAAACGAAGTCAAAAAGTTAAAACTTTTCCCGGTAAATGGTCTGGTATTAGTGGATATTTAGAAAAGTGTGATTTAAATCCATATGAAAGAGCTATAATTGAAATTAATGAAGAGACATCTATAATAATTAACAATATTACTCTAGTGAAATCTATACCAAAAATTGATATTTCAGATAATAGTAAAATATTATGGATAGTACATCCATTCTTATTTAATGTTATGAATCCAAATGTTAAATTAAATTGGGAAAATGAAAAATATAAATGGATTTTACCAAATGAAATTACTTGTTATTCAACAGTTCCACAATTAGATTTAATATTATCTATATTACTTAGAAATCAATAAATTATTGTTAATTAATTAAATATTTATGCAAATTTATAAACAAAAACTTAAATTCAACTCTAATGGTGAAAACGATATTATTAATATTACTGAATTAATTGAATTTGAAGTTAATAAATCAAAAATTAATGATGGAATTATTAATTTATTTGTTATAGGATCTACTGCCGCAATTACTACTATTGAATACGAGTCAGGATGTATAACTGATTTTAGAAATATGTTGGAACGTATAGCTCCTAAAGATTTAGAATATAAACATGAATTACGTTGGCATGATGATAATGGCCATTCTCATTTACGTGCTTCTCTATTAGATCCAAATTTAACTATTCCTATTGAAAATAATCAACTAATTCTTGGTACTTGGCAACAAATTATATTCGTTGAATTAGATACTCAAAGTAGAAATCGAATTTTAGATTTAACAATAATAGGAAAATAAATTAATAAATTTATACATTTATTAAATAATACTTATGACCATTAAAGTTTTAATTTTTGATATTGATTTAACTATATGTAATAATTCACAACGAAAACGTTTAGCTCTAGAACGCGCTTTATCCTGTAAAATCTCTAATCAAGATTGGACACAAATTAAATCTGAATATTATCTTGATAAAATTCTATCAAAATTAAAAATTCAATATAATGAATTTATACTACAAAATTTTTTATCTCATTTTTTATATGATGAAGATTTATTTCAATATGATAAACCATTTCAATTCGCTGTTCCAGTTATCAATGAATTAAAAAATAAATATAAAATATATTATTTAACTGCACGGACTTTATGTAAAACTGCCTATAATTTCATTACTAAATATTCATTTTATGATGGAACAATATATTGTTGTGATGATACTAATACAAAAAACTCCTATTTTCTAAAAATTATTGATCATTCAATTTCTAAACCACGTGAAATAATATCAATATCTGATTTGCCTGATGATGGTATTACTGCCAAAAAATTGGGGATAATTTCTGTAGGTACATATGAAGGTTGTCCATCAAATAAAAACCACTTGGAAAAAGTTTGTGATTATACAATATCAAATATAAATGAACTTCCAAATTTGATAACTAATATTTCTTAATTCTCTAAATTTTATATACATGCAAATTCTAATTTAAATTGTGCCTGCGAAGAAATATCTTGTCAATGTTTCAATTGAAAATAAAAAAGGCACTAGAGATCCTGAGGGAGAAACAATTTATAATGATTTAATTATGAAAAGCGGTATCGGATCAATTCATTCAGTTAATGTAGCTAAATTATTAAAAATTTCAATTCAAGCGAATAATCCTGAACAAGCTATTAATTCAGTTCAAAATATGTGTGATAAACTTCGAATATATAATCCAATTGCACATTCTTGTAGCATATCTATAGCTGATGATGAAAGTTGAAGGTTGTTGTAATTCAGTTTCCTGGAAGTAATTGTGATTACGATACTGTTTATACATTAAAACAAATGGAGGATGTTACTGTAGATTTATTATGGCATAAAGCTTCTAATCTACAAAACTACGATCTAATTATATTACCTGGAGGATTTAGTTATGGAGATTTTCTTAGAGCAGGATCTATTGCGTCACATAGCCCAATTATGAAATATGTAAAACAAGCCGCTGAATCCGATATTGCGATATTAGGGATTTGTAATGGTTTTCAAATATTAACAGAAATGAATTTACTTCCTGGTATATTGTTAAAAAATTCTTCTTTAATGTTTATCTGTGATTGGATAAACCTTAAGGTAAATAATAATAACACTATGTTTTCTGATTTAATTGATAAAACCTCAATTCTTCGAATGCCTATAGCACATAATGAAGGTAGATATTATATTAATGAATTAGAACTTAAAGATTTAATTAAGCACAATCAAATTATTTTCCAGTATGTTGATGATAAAGGTAATACTACTAAAAATTCAAATCCAAATGGATCAATTTATAATATAGCTGCAATTTGTAATAAAAAACGAAATATAATGGGAATTATGCCACATCCTGAAAGAGCTTCAGATAAAATTCTTAGTCCATATAATACAGATGACGGTTTATTAATCTTTAAATCTATAATTAACTATTTGAGGAATTAATTAATTGAACCATATTAACTTACAATTAAATTTAACTAATCATGAAATTCAAACTATATATAATATCTTAAAACGGGATCCCAATCTTCTCGAATGGAAAATGATTGAAGCACAGTGGTCTGAACATTGTAGTTATAAATCATCTAAAGAAATAATTCAACAATTTCCAACTACTGGTAAAAATGTAATTGTAGGACCTGGTTATGATGCTGGTGTAATAGATGTTGGTGACGGTTATGCAGTTACCCTTCATATTGAAAGTCATAATCATCCATCTGCTATTGATCCATATGGTGGTGCAGCCACTGGTATTGGTGGAGTTATTAGAGATATTTTATGTATGGGAACACGACCAATTGCATTAATTGATCCATTACGTTTTGGTTATATTAATCAAAGTCAGCATTCTAAATGGTTATTTAAAAATGTAATTAAAGGTATAGCTGATTACGGAAATTGTGTTGGAATTCCTACTGTTGCTGGAGAAGTTGAATTTGATAAATCATTTGAACGAAATTGTCTAGTTGACGTTGCATGTGTTGGACTTGGAAAAATTAATGATATTGTATTAGCTGAGGCTAAAAATATTGATGATCAAATTATCTTAGTTGGTGGAAATACTGGTAGAGATGGTGTTGAAGGAGTTACTTTTGCATCAAAAAATTTAACTGATAAATCTGAATCAGACCGTGCATCAGTACAAATCCCCGATCCTTTTACTAAAAAATTACTTATAGAAGCAACTTTAGAATCCATTGGTAAAGGAGTTGTTGCTGGATTAAAAGATTTAGGAGGAGGAGGTTTAACATGTGCTTTATCTGAAATGGCAAATAAAGGAAATAGTGGAGCTGATGTTGATCTATCTAAAATTATAATTCGTGAAACAGATATGAAACCAGAAGAAATCTTAATTTCTGAATCACAAGAACGTATGTTATTTATAATTAATAAAACCAATCAAAAGTCTTTTCTTAAAATCCTTGAAAAATACGATCTTGATTATTCAATCATTGGAACAGTTATTAAAGACCCATCTTTAAAAATTCGACATAAAAATCAACTTATTGCAAATCTACCAATTAGTTTAATATCTGAAGCTCCTTTACAACATCATTCACAATCTAAACCTAAATATTTAAACAATAGTGAACCAAAATTACCAAATCTTCCCAATTATGATATAGTTGATATCATTATGAAACTTTTATCATCTCCAAACGTTGCTAATAAAAAATGGATATATAGGCAATATGATCATGAAGTAGGAATCAGAACTATAATAAAACCTGGAGATGCTGATTCTTCTATATTAAAATTACCAAATAATAAATATCTTGCAATTACTTCTGATGGAAATAGTAAACATTGTTATTTAGACCCATATTATGGTTCAGCCGGTTGTGTCTCAGAATCATGTAGAAATATTATTGCTATGGGTGCTAAACCTATTGGTATTGTTGACCATTGTCAATTTGGTGATCCTACTAACGAAGAAATATTCTGGACATTTAATCAATCTGTTAAAGGAATATCTGATTATTGTCATGAATTAAAATTACCCGTTGTAGGTGGAAAAGTTAGTTTTTATAATGAAGATAAATCTACTAAAAAGGCTATTAAACCATCCCCAGTTATAGTTACATTAGGTTTAGCAAATTCTAATAGTAAACTAATGACTTCTGGACTCAAAAATAAAGGAAATTATATAATTATAATAGGTGAAACTAAACCAGAATTAGGTGGATCAGAATATTATGAATATATTCATAATTTTATTGGAGGTATAGTTCCTAAACTTGATTTTAAATCTGATTCTATTGTTTTTAACTTAATTTATAGTTTAATTAATAAAAACTTACTTGAATCAATTCATGATTGTTCAAAAGGCGGTTTTATTATAGCTTTATTAGAAATGTGCATTCATGGGTCTCTAGGCGTCAATATAAATTTACATGATATTCCTAATAATGTTAATAATATTAACGAATTATTATTTTCAGAGACACATGGGCGATTTATTATTGAAGTAACATCTGATGCTTTATCTTCAGTTGTTAATATAATTAAAAAAACTGGTTTAGAATTTAACACCATTGGAACAGTTATTAATAATAAAATTGAAATATATGATTTAAATAAAAAAATAATTGATTCAACTTTAAATAAATTTCAAAAATGTTATCTAGATTCTATTTCAAATATAATGGAGCAATTATCATGAAAGAAAAATGTGGTATTTTTGGTATTTATTCAACTAATAATACCAATGTTACACCTTTGATAATTTCTGGATTACAAGCTTTACAACATCGAGGTCAAGAATCTTGGGGTATAGCAATAGATAATAATCAACCAGTTAAACAAATGGGTTTAGTATCTCAAACTTCACAGGATGTACTTAATAATAAAAAAAATGAAGGAACATGCGGTATTGGACATGTTAGATATTCTACGTTAGGTCATTCAATGTTAGAAAATGCACATCCTTTGAATATTGGTGATCAATTTCGTCTAGCTCATAATGGTACTATCATCAATCTTAAACAATTAAAAAAGGGAATTTCAGACAAGTATTCTATGTCAAAAGGAATTACTGATACTAAATTATTAGGTTTAAGATTATTACAAGAATATAATAATAATAATAAAAATTTGTTTAAAACTTTTGAAAAATTAAATTCTGAAATAATAGGAGCATATACATTAGCTATTATAGATTCAAATAACGTAGTTTATGGAGTTAGAGATCCTGTTGGATTTCGCCCTTTATGTATTGGTTATCATAAACCATCTAAATCATATATTATATCCTCGGAAAGTTGTGCATTAGATGCAATTGAAGCCAAATTAATACGTGATGTCGAACCAGGAGAAATAGTTAGTCTATCTGAACATGGATTAAAATCTTATAAATTTAATACTGAAAAAAACCGTTCTCATTGCTCATTTGAATATATATATTTTGCACATCCCTCTTCTTCAATTGATGGTGTAAATGTATATTCAATTAGAAAAAAAATCGGTCAAATTCTTGCTAAAAACAAAAAATTAAAAGCTGATTTAATTATCCCAGTTCCAGACTCTGCTAGACCAGCTGCTTTAGGTTATTCACAAGCTAGTAGTATAAATCTAGAAGAAGGATTAATTAAAGACAGATACAAAAAGCGTGGTAGTCTTCGAAGTTTTATTGAACCAACTCAAAAACGTCGCGAATCAATTGTTAAACAAATTATTCCAATATCCGCTAGTGTCAAAAATAAAGACATCATAGTTGTTGATGATAGTTTAGTAAGAGGAACAAGTTTAAAAGTTCTAACTAAAACTTTGAAAAAAGCGGGTGCTAAAAAAATTAAATTAGCTTTTACATTTCCACCAATTTCTTTTCCTTGTTATATGGGTGTTGATTTTCCAACACAAAATGAATTGTTAGCTTATAAAGTATTATCTGGAAATCAAAATTTTAAATTAGTTGGAGACACCATATCAAAAAAACTTAATGTTGATGAAATTATATTCAACGATTTAAATGGTTTAAGTCAAGGTATCGGAATTTCTTTAGATAATTTATGTACTGCTTGTATTACTGGTGATTATAGTGCTTTAAAATATAAACCTGATTTTAAATCTAAAAGAGAGAGAAAAACACATCATGATTGTTAATCTCGTTATCTTAGTCTCAGGTCGTGGATCTAATTTCGAAGTAATTATTAATGCTATTAAACGAAAATATATAACCAATGCACAAATTAAACTTGTAATTAGTAATAATAGCAATTCCAAAGCTTTAGAGATAGCGCATAAAAATAATATCACCACTCAATTTATTGAATTTAATAAAAAAATGTCAGATGAAGAATATGACGAAAAAATTATTCAAGTTCTTAATTCACATGGAATTGTTAATGAAAATTGTTTAATATTACTGGCTGGTTATACTAAAATCTTGAGTTCAACTTTTTGTAAAAAATTTAAATGGAAAATAATGAATATTCATCCATCTTTATTACCATCATTTAAAGGACTTAACGCTCAAACACAAGCCATAGAATTTGGTGCAAAAGTAACTGGAGCCACCGTCCACTTTGTTGTTCCTGAGTTAGATTCGGGACCAATTATACTTCAAGAAAGTGTAAAAATTTTATCTACAGATACAGTTTCCAGCCTTTCTAACAAAATATTACGTAAAGAACATCAAATATATCCAAAAGCGGTTAAATTATTTATAGAAAATA
>CAXETO010000006.1:0-14066 GCA_963999255.1 uncultured archaeon
AATTTATGAGCCAGAATTAATACTATTTGATGAACCTACAGCAAATTTAGACCCAAACAACACAAAAATTATAGAGACAACTATAAGGGAAATATCTAAACATATTAACATAATAGTAATAACACACGATATATTTCAAGCAAAAAGATTGTCAGATGAAATTGGAATTATAATAGACGGACGACTAATTGAGATTGAAAAAACGAGAAAAATTTTTACCAATCCTAATAATCCAAATACTAAAGCATTTGTAAACGGAGATTTAGTATAATAGATAGTTATAAAGAGTAATTAAAAGCAGATACTGAACTCAAATTTTTTTAAATATAATCAACAATTATCTAGATCTAGACGGGATTGAACATTGTCCCAATCAACAACATTCCACCATGCTTTAATATACTCTGGTCTGCGATTTTGATATCTTAAATAATATGCATGCTCCCAAACATCAATTCCAAGTAATGGAACAAGATTTAAAGTACGAGGACTTGTTTGATTTGACATAGACTGAATTTCTAAACTGTTATTTTTTGGATTGCAAACAAGCCAATTCCATCCACTACCACGAAGTTTAGTAGCCTGACCAGTAAATTGTTCTTTAAAAGAAGCAAAATCTCCAAAACATCTATTTATCTCTTCCAATAAAGAACCCTCAGGTTCACCACCACCATTTGGACTCATATTGGTCCAGAATATATTATGGTTATCAGTTCCTCCTCCGTGAAAATTAATATCAGGTTGTACAGAATCTGGTAATTCATTAATAGAAGCTAACAATTCTTCAAGAGATTTACTCTGTAAGTTTGAATCAGCTGATTCTAGGATAGAATTTAATCCTCCAACATAAGTGTTATGATGTTTAGAATGATGTATTTCCATAGTTTTAGTATCAATATGAGGTTCCAAAGCATCATAAGAATAATTTAATTCAGGTAATTTATAATTAGACATAGTAATATGACTTCTAAGAATATTATAAAAACTTTTTAATATTAAAATAAAAAAATTATCTTTTATTAATAGGAATATAAGATAAATCTAATTTACCATCATAATATGTTTTTGGTCTTATAAGAACATTATTAGCAGTATATTCTAATATATGAGCAACCCAACCTGGATTTCTACTTATAGCAAAGATAGGGGTAAAGAGTTCAATAGGTATATCAAGTAAATGGAGTACTAGTCCAGAATAAGAATCAACGTTTGGAAATATACCTTTACCAGATAATTTTTTAACAGTGATGTTTTCGATTTCATTAGCAGTATTATAAAGATTAAGTTGACCCTTTTTTTCGGCTAGCTCTTTAGCCACTTTTTTCAATACAATATATCTAGGATCATAATTACGATATACTCTATGACCAAATCCCATAACTCTTTCACCTTTTTTCAAAGCGTTAGAAACATAATCTTCAGCCTTTTCAGGAGAACCAACTTCAAGTATAGTTTTTAAAGCACCTTCATTAGCACCTCCATGTAATGGTCCTTTTAGAGTTCCTATTCCAGCAGTTACTGAACTATAGATATCAGACAATGTAGAACTAGTTACAACGCAGGAAAAAGCAGAAGCGTTCATTTCATGTTCAGCATGTAAAATAAAGATAATATCCAATATTTTAGAATCAAAATCATCAGGTTTTTTATTTTTTAACATATAAAGAAAATTACCTGCATAACTAAGATCTTCAAGAGGTTCAACAATTTCTTCATCATTTTTTACTCTACTATATAAGGCAGTGATACTAGTAGAAGATCCAATAATATTAATTGATTTTTCAAAATTATTATAATCAGCATTATTAAGACCTAAAGATGATATACCAGTTCTTAATACATCCATAATATTTGCATTTTTTGGATAATTAGAAATATTAGATTTAAGAAATTTTGGCAAATTTTGATGTGATTTAAGAATCTTATTAAAATTATCGAATTCTTGTTTAAGAGGTAATTTACCATATAGAAGTAAATATGCAATCTCTTCAAAACTAGATTTATCAACAAGTAGATTTATATCATAACCTCGATAATAGAGACGGCTATTATTACCATCAATATAACAAATTGAACTTGAATCTACAAAAGTATCTTTTAGACCCTTATCAATTTCCAAATTAATATTTACCTAATTTTTCTAATATTTATAAATATTTAAGAGCTTTGCTTCCAATATCATTTCTGAAATATACATTATCCCATTTAATTAAATTAACAGCATTATAAGCATGTTTGATAGCCTTGTTTAAGTTTTTGTTAAGACTAGTTATTCCAAGTACACGTCCTCCATTTGTCATTAAAATATTTTTTTCCATTTTTGTACCAGAGTGAAATAAACAGATATTCTGCATTTTAAGTACTTGTTCAACACCAGATATTTTTTCATTAATAGGATATTTATTAGGATAGCCAAGAGATGATAAAATAACACATAAAGCAAAGTGATTTGACCATATTAATTCAGGCATTTTATCAAGTTCTTGATTTATAGATGCTTCAATATATGGATATAAATCAGATTTCATTCTAGGGAGAAGAACTTGAGCCTCAGGATCTCCAAAACGAACATTATATTCTAAGACATAAGGTTTATTATTGGAGATCATAACTCCAACATATAATATTCCACAGAACGGCTTATTGGAAAGTTTCATATTTAGTATAGTATTTTTAGCAATTTTATCAATATTTTCAAGAATATTATCAGATAAAAAGAAACATGGTGAATAACTACCCATACCACCAGTGTTAGGGCCAATATCATTATCAAATATTCTTTTATGATCTTGAGCAGTAGATAATCTAATAACAGAATTACCGTCAGATAGATAGAAGACAGAGATTTCTTCTCCTTTTAAAATTTGTTCAATAACAACATTTTTACCTGCATCTCCAAGAGTTTTGTTAATCATTATTTGATTTAAATAATTAACAGAATCTTGTACATTATCAAGAACAGAGACACCTTTACCAGCAGCTAGACCATCAGCTTTTATAACTACTTTACCATCATGTTTTTTAACATAATCAACAGCATCATAATAGTCAGAAAATATTTCAAATTTAGCTGTAGGAATATTAGCATTTTTCATAAACTTTTTGGCGAAAATTTTACTAGTTTCTAATTGAGCAGCTTCTTTACTAGGACCGAAAATCTTCAGTTTTTCTTCTTTAAATATATTAACTATTCCATTATTTAGTGGCACTTCAGGACCTACAATAGTAATAAGGTTATTTTTTTTAGCAAAATTTTTGATTTCATTAAGATCATTTAGAGATAAGTTTAGATTATTAGTAGTACCACCATTTCCTGGACAAACATATATTTTATTAACAAATGAACTTTGATTTAATTTCCATTCAAGAGCAGATTCACGTCCTCCAGAACCAAGTATTAAGAGATCCATAATATATTTTTAATAACAAATAGGAACAATATAGTTTTTATTTAAAATTATTTATTTAAAGGGAATATTTTTCTAGCAAAAATAAGATATGCAGTATGACCAACCATCCGCATTGCAGGACGAGATTTACCTTCACGAGCTTCAATTATTCGAGATAATACTTCAACAGTTTCAATATTAGTAAAACCAGAATTAGTAAGTTTTATAACAAGTTTTTCTACTTGATTAATAGTAGGGCAAACAAATGCAATATTACCACCACCTTTTAATCCCTCCCATACTGATTCAACAACACTCCATGGATCACCAATATCCACAATTGCACAATCAGCGTTTTTTACATCAATACCAGTCTTGGTAATATCTTTTATTGTTATAAATTCCAACAAATTTACTCTTTCCAAGTTTTTTTTTGTATTATTAGAGAATTCAGGATTAATATCATAACAATGTACATGTCCAGTTGGTCTAACTAAATTTGATAGATAAGTAGTAAGTCCACCACTACCAACACCAACTTCAATAACTTGCGCTCCAGGAAAAACATTTAATTTAAGAAGTATTAATCCTGTATCTTTAGGATAGACAATTTGAGTTTTTCGTTTACTTTTGGCAACATAGTCTTCTAGATTGGGTTTTAATAACCATAAAATCTCATTTTTATTTGTTACTACACAATCACCATATCTTTTATTGATAACACTAGTTAAATCAACATAACCTACATGTGTATGTAGTTGCTTTGCAGTTGGTTTTATTAACCAAGTTTTACCTTTTTTGTAATAAACTAAGATGTCAGAATCTTCAGTAATATAATTTTCATCCAATATATACAAATTAGAAAATTGAACTTTTTAATATTATTCAAAAAAATTTCTTTAAAGATGTTTGTCCCTGAATTTTAATCAGATTTGACACTTTAATTCCTACTCTTCGAACATAAGTTTTATTTTCTGTTTTAAGAAATTCAGATAATAAATCAGAACATAAATTATCAATATATTTAATATTCTGTAGAGGATGATCAGATGTTTTGGATTTACTATAAGCACGTAAATTTTCATCAATTATAATTAAAGAAATAGATTTAAAAGATAGTTGATTTTTATTAAGGTCATAATGTATTTTATGATTTAATTGATATAATTCAGTTAATATTTCTTTAATATCACGAGTATTAGTTTTTAATGTCTTAATATAACTAAATTGTTCTTTAGTTTGGTTTTCTATTACTGGTTCATCATCAATAGCATTAGAAACGTTATGAAAATAAACGGCAAGTTTTTTACTTCCTAATTTTTTTGATAAAGATTCAAGATTAGATTTAGATAAATCTGCAATTGTATTAATACCAAGATCAGTAAAAATTTTTTCTGTTTTTTTTCCTACACCATATATTTTTCTAACAGGAAGAGGGTTAAGAAAATTTAGCATTTCACTATTTTTAATAACTGTAACTCCAGCTGGTTTATTAAAGTCAGAAGCAATTTTAGCAATTGATTTATTAGGAGCTAGACCAATTGAACAAGTTAAGTTTTGTTCATCAAAAATTTTAGATTTAATATTTAGAATCAATTTTTTACCAAAATCAAAATTAGATTCTGATTTCTTAGTTAGATCTATGAAAGCTTCATCAATACTAACTTGTTCAAATTTATCTGAATAAGATTTTAATATATTCATAATTGAGTCAGAAATTTTTTCATAATAATCATGATCTGCAGGTAAAAATGTTGCATCATAATTTTTTAGAAGATTTTGAGCCATGATTATAGATATACCAGATTTAACTCCGTATTTTCGTGCCAAATAATTTGTAGTTGCAACTGCACCACTATCTTTTGTTCTATTTGAATACTGACATACAACAATTGGTTTATTTTTTATAGCTGGATTACGAATTTCTTCACATTGTGCATAAAAGTAATCTATATCCACATGAGCTATCACTCTATCAGATATTTTCTTCATCAAGAAATTTGACATTATAACATAATAAGTATGTAATAATAAAAGTATATATTTTCCATTAAGTTATATTAATACGCTTTACTAAAGTATACAACAGTCTTAGCAGGTTTATTACAATATATACAATCTGAGAAGATTTGCTCTTTTTTCATAGGAATAAGTCTTATATCACTTCCAGTTTCTTCTTTTATTTTTTGTTCACAATTTTCATTATAACACCAACAAGTACGTATAAATCCCTTCTTATCTTCAATGATTTTTACAAATTTCTTGTAATCTGTCACATCAGTAATATTATTTTTCAGATTATCTTTCGCTCTATTATATAGATTAGATTGTATATCACGTAAAATTAATTTAATATTTTTATATTCATGTTCTTTAATTCGCGTTTTTTCATAATTATCTCTTCTAACTATTGTCAATTCAGAATTAAAAAGATCTTTGGGCCCAATTTCTATTCTTAATGGAATTCCTTTAAGTTCCCAATGATTAAATTTCCATCCAGGAGTATGAGCATCACGATTATCTACATAATTAGAAATTTTTATTTTAGACAAAGAATTTGAAACTTCGCTAATTTTTTTATCAATATTAATCTTATCTTTATCTTTGTAGTAAATAGGAACTAGAACAACTTGAATTGGAGCTATTTTAGGTGGTAAAATTAATCCTTTGTCATCTCCATGAACCATAATTAGAGCTCCAATCAATCTCCAAGAGATTCCCCAAGATGTTTGCCATGCAAATTTTTCATTTCCATTTTTATCTAAGAATTTTATATTGAAAGATTTGGAGAAATTTTGACCTAGATTATGAGATGTGCCCATTTGAAGAGCTTTACCATCTGGCATTAATGACTCAAGTGTGAGAGTATAAAGAGCTCCAACAAATTTTTCTTTTTCAGTTTTTTTTCCCACTAAAGTAGGTATAGCTAAATATTTTTCAATTAACACTCGATAGATTTCAAAGATAGTTTCTACTTCTAGATCAGCTTCTTCTTTAGTTTCATGTACAGTATGACCTTCTTGCCATAAGAACTCTGAAGTCCTAATAAATGGTTTAGTAGATTTTATTTCAGCTCTCAATACAGAATTCCAGAAATTAAGTAATAAAGGGAGATCCCTCCAACTATGAATCCATTTGGAATAAGAACTATACGCGATAGTTTCTGAAGTTGGTCGAACAGCTAATTTTTCATCAAGCTTACGATTACCAGCATGAGTTATCCAAAAAACTTCAGGTGTAAAACCAGAAAAATGCTCTGCTTCTTTTTTTAACATATTTTCAGGAATTAATGTAGGGAAATATGCGTCAGAATGTCCAAGAGCTTTAATTTTTTTATCAAAAAATTGTTTAATTTGATCCCAGATAGAAAATCCATACGGTCTTAAGACTACAAAGCCTTTAGCCTCAGAATAATCAGTTAATTCAGATTTTAGTACAATCTGTTGATACCATTCAGAGAAATCTTCATTCTTTTTTACAGTTAAACCAATATCAACAACATCCATAATTTTAATCTCCAAACATCCTTATTTTAGACTATAGTAATAATCGATTTAACTTGAATTAATTTAAAAATCTTTTGAAATTTCAGTTATTATAATTCTTTTTCACTAATTGCATTATATTATAAGCGTTTTTTATAACAGTATTATATTCAGGAATTTTAGCTATTCCGAATTTACCAAAAGAAGTTTGTGAGGCAGATATTGCAACACTCACTGACCAGAGTGGATCACCAGTTTTAATAAGTGATGAATTAAAAGCTCCTGTAAATATATCCCCAATTCCAGTACTTTCCAAAATTTTAATTTTGGGAATATTAATTGAATATTTATGTTTAGGAGTGACTAATAATACTTTACCACTAGAAGAAGTTAATATAATATTACTAAGATTATATTTAGACAACTTATTTAAAGACAAATCAATATTATTAGTTCCTGTAATAAATGGTAGTTCTTCTTCTCCAATTTTAATAGAATCAATATATTGAAAAATGTCAGTGTTAAAATTATAATTTAATAGACATTTACCTGATTTATCAAACGAACGTAAAAATCCTTGTGGGTCAAGAAAAACATGTGGAAATAATGTTCTTGATAATTTAACCAATGACAAGGGAATTTCATCAACAACAGGACTTAAAATTATTCCATCACCGCTAGTATTCTCTAGTTGTGTAGAAGATAACGATTCGCATTTATTTAATAAGAATAGATGTCTTAAACTAGAATTATTAACTATATGAAAATTAGTAGTAGGAAGTTTGGTAGATTTAAACGATTTTAAAAACGAAATATTTTTTGTCAAGAGCCAATTTATGTTTTCTTGTTCTAGATCTAAACCAACTTTAGTAGCAATATTCACATTTATTCCAAAAGTGTGAGCAGTTAGACCACTATAACAAGGAGAACCTCCTATAGAGCTAATTAAAATATCATTAAATTTAATTAAATCTTTAGTAATATGACCTGCAATAATTATTTTCATATAACTTCAATCCAGATATATTAATAAAATCATTCATAATGTTTAAAGCCTTATTTAAAAAAAATAGAAGTACATGCCAAAGAAAAGAAAAAGCCGTGGTAGAGCAAAAGGATCTACTAAAGGAAGGACAAAATTAATTCAATGTAGTAAATGTGGACAAATGACTCCTATCGATAAAGCAAAAAAGATTACAACAAGATTAAATTTAGTTGAGCATGCATTAGCAAAAGAATTAAGAACTCAAGGAGCATATATAGCAGCTCCAAGAACATTAAAGTATTATTGTGTTTCATGTGCAGTTCATTATGGATTAGTAAAAGTAAGAGCTAAAGCTGAAAGATATTCAAGAAGATAGAAAATTAAGATAATTTTTTGAAGACGTAGATAAATCTATGAATAAATGTTATAATAGACATAACTAGAATTACAATAATTGCAATTTCTATTAATCCAAATATACTTAGTATAGCTAATATGAGTATACGTTCAGCTCTTTCTCCAAGACCAATACCTGTAAGATTAATAGACAGATTTTTTGCAATAGAACTAAGATAACTAACAAGAAATGAAAAAGATAAAGATAAAATCAAAAGCAAATTAAATATATTTGGATAGTTTACACAAGAGCAAATGTTATCAAAGTTACCGTAACTGCCTAAAAATATGCCAACAAAAATTATAATTTCAGATACACGATCAATAGTAGAATCTAGAAATTTACCTTTATTATTAGAAACATTTTGATATCTGGCGACAGCTCCATCAACAATATCAAAAAATCCTGCTATTAATAACAAAAATCCTCCAATAATAGGATAATAAAGATTTGGAGAATCTAGTGATTCAGGAAAAGATGATCCAAAAGAAAACGCCACTGCAGAAAAAATTGCTATTATTAATCCTAAAAATGTCCAGAAGTTTGGACTTAGACCAAATTTAGAAAAAAAAGAGCCTAATTTAATTAAATATGGTTCTAAAATTAATCTTAAATTATTTAACATTCTACAATAATATACAGTATAATAAGTAATATATATAGCAAGTTATTGAAATACCTTAATCATATAAAATGAATAAAACTTGTAATGTAATAGAATGTAATGATATATCTATTAGATCACTAAGTAAAGATAAAGCATCTGGAAGTAGTTTAAACTTTACAGAAGAAGATAAAAGAATACACTTATGTGGAAAACATTACAAAACATGGAAAAAAGAAACTAAGAAACAAAGAGAACTAGAAAGAATTAGATATGGGTAAAATATAATGAAAATTCTATTTCAGCATGCAGATTATATAGAATATAAACCAATTAAGAAAGAGATTAAAAATGCTGAAGAAGCAGAAAAAAAAACAATCAGATATGAAGAGATAATAGTTTTATTTTTATCAGTAGAAATTGGTGATAACAAGCAGATATGTAATAAAACAGTTAACGAACTGCAAAGTTCTCTTGAGAGATTAAAGATTAATAGAGTTCTACTATATCCATATGCGCATTTATCAGATAATTTAGCTAAACCACTTGATGCAATAACAATTATAAAATTATTAGAAAATGAAGTGAAAAAAACAGGAATTGAAATATATAGATCACCTTTTGGATGGAATAAAGCTTTTACAATTAAAGTTAAAGGTCATCCACTTGCAGAACAATTTAAATCAATAACTAAGAATACAAAAACAGATAATGTATCTTCAGCCTTAAAAATGGAAGATAAACTTGAATCTAAATATTATATAATAGATAAAGATGGTAAAATGGAATCTATATCAGAATATAATTTTACAAATCAAGAAAAATTATCTAAGTTTGTTAAATATGAGACAACAAAATCAAGAGTTGTAAATCAAATTCCTCCACATGTAGAACTTATGAAAAGATTAGAAATTGCAGATTATGAACCTGGTTCAGACCCAGGGAATTTAAGATTTTATCCTAAAGGGAGATTAATAAAATCGTTGTTAGAGAGATATGTTACTGAGAAAGTAATAGAATATGGAGGAATGGAAGTAGAAACACCAATAATGTACGATTATAATCATCCAAGTCTTTCGGATTATCTAAATAGATTTCCGGCTAGACAATATACAATTAAGTCAGAGGATAAAGACTTGTTTTTAAGATTTAGCGCATGTTTTGGTCAATTTTTAATGGCTAGTGACACACAATTTTCTTATAAACAAACACCCTTGAAATTTTATGAGTTGACACGATATAGTTTTAGGAGAGAAAAACGAGGAGAACTAGTTGGTCTAAGAAGATTAAGAGCTTTTACAATGCCTGATTGTCATGCATTATGTTCAGACATAGATCAAGCAAAAGATGAATTCATAAAAAGATTGAAATTATCAATTGAAGTATTAAAAAAAATTGGATTAGATAAAGATGATTACATAATGGCTTTAAGATTTACAGATGATTTTTATAATAAAAATAAAATTTTTATAGAATCTATATTAAAAATTTTAGGCAGATCAGCATTTATAGAGATTTGGAATAAGAGATTCTTTTATTTTACATTAAAATGGGAATTTAACTTTATTGATAACTTAGGTAAAGCATCAGCACTATCAACAGACCAAATAGATGTAGAGAATGGAAAAAGATATAATATAACATTTACAGACAAGATTGGTAACAAGCAGAATCCAATAATATTACATTGCTCTCCAAGTGGAGCGATTGAGCGAAATATCTACGCAATTTTAGAAAAAGAATATACTAAACAAAAAAATGGAATAGCACCAAATATACCATTTTGGTTAGCGCCTACTCAAATTAGATTGATTCCAATGTCATCGAAATTTATAGATTATTCCAACAAATTATCATTAGAAATTAATAAGAAGAAAATTAGAAGTGATATAGATGATAGAGAAATTAGTGTTAGTAAAAAAATCAGAGATGCTGGTAGAGAATGGATAAGATATGTAATTGTTATTGGAGAAAAGGAAATTCAATCAAATGAATTACCTGTTAGAGATAGAAAAAGTAATAAATTGCGTAACATAACTTTAGAAGATTTAATAAAAGAAATAATAATTCAAGTAAAAGATTTACCAACCCAATCATTAGCAGAAAATAAATTATTATCGTTAAGATCTAAATTTTCGTAGATTATTTATGTCCTAAATAAGATAATGTTAAAAGCTCACATAAACATTTTGCTGCCACTATTGATGAGATTCCAGTATCATATGGTGGACAAACTTCAACTATATCAAAACCAACAATATTTTTCCCTTTTAAAATATTAAAAAATTCAAGAAGTTTTGTTATACTAATACCGTTAGGTTCAGGATTTCCAACACCAGGAGCAAAAGAAGGATCAAGGACATCCATATCAACACTAACGTAGATTTTACTAAAATCTTTTAGATAATCTTTTAGGATTAAATAAGAATCACCAAGTTTAATAGTTTGATCTGTAATAACAGTAAGATCATAGTTTTTTATATAGTCCCATTCTTCTTTTGCACCAACACGTCCACCCAAATGAATAATATGATTGCAACCAAATTTTTCAATATAACGCCTTAGATAAGTAGCATGACTCATGGTAAGGTCTTCATAATTATCACGTAAATCAAAATGTGCATCAATAATAATTATTCCAACATCTGGCGGCAAGGATTTAAAAGCCCCATAACTTAGTGAATGTTCACCTCCGAGAATTCCTACAGAATAATTTTCAGAGATTATTTCACTAGCTACTTTTTCAACATTATTTTGCATATTATCTATATTAGCTGTACGATTTAAATTACCAAGGTCTTGAAATGATAATTCTTCTAAATCAATTCCAAAATTAGGAGAAAAAAGTTCAATATTCATAAAAGATTCTCGAATAGCATTAGGTGCAAAACGACTGCCAGACCTATATGTAGAAGTAAAATCGAAGGGCACCCCAAAAAGTTTTGCAAAAGTATTCTTATTATTATTTAGAATTGTAACAAGTGGATCATAAGAAAATAATAAATCTTTATAACTCAATATTAGTAAATCACTTTTTAACTCCAAAAGAAATCTTCAAGTTTGGTAGCGCCAAGAATTTCATCAAAATCATATCCAATTGAATCAAGTATCTGATCAAATGTTCCTCTTAAATAATTTATATATTTTTCAACATCTACATCATTCTCTTTACTTAATTCCAATGGTTTAACTCCAGAAATCGTTTTAATAAAAAATATTATATCACCGGATTTAATATTTTTTAAATTGGCATTTTGTAATTGAGAAGCAGCTTGTACATGTTGTGGTTGCATTTTATAGGAAGATATAGGTTTACTTAACATCATACGAAACGCTAAATCTTTTATTGGTATATTATGTTGTTTAAGAGCATTGACTTTTGCTTTAAGGTCAGTTTTTATATCAACACGTGCAGTTTCAAAATCATTTGAATTCTTCACTTTGCTTAGTATAGATACAGTATCATAAAAAGCCTTTTTAATAAATGGTGGAGTATGACTTTTTTTTCCTGTAAGACCTTTAATATCTGCATTTCCATTATCATATATACCTAGATAATTTTTTTTTCTAGTACTAAAAGCTACATATCTATAATGTTTATCGAAATCTAACTCAATACCTAAACTCTCTTTAGACCATTTAGTTATAACATCAATTTGTTGTTTAGTTGGACTTTCAAGAAAAAGAGAGTCAGTATCACCATAAACAACATTAATTTTTAGATCTTGACATTTTTTGATTGTAGATTTAATTGAAAATCTCCCAATTGCAGTAGTAGCATCTGCAACAGGTAAACAATAAAGAGGAAAAATTTCTGCACCCATAACTCCATAACTAGCATTAAGTATAACTTTAAGCGCCTGTGCTACAACAGTATACAAATTTTGGTCTTCGGTTGAAAGTGAATCTGCTCCAGATATTCGTTTGTAGTAATTAACTCTTAGATCTCTTAATGAACCAATAATTAGAGATGTAATACCTCTTTGTTTTTTACATACCCAATGATTGGTTTCAGTAATTAAATTTGTTTTACATTCATTATGCGAACAACGAACAGTTTCATATGAGAGATTATGCACTTTAATAATACTAGGATACAAGGATGCAAAATCTAGCACAGTAATATCAAAAAATACTCCAGACTTCGGTTCTACTACTAAACCACCTTTATATTTTTTACCTTTTATCATAGCTTCAGTATTTGAATCACCTTTAGTTCTTAATTCTGAATTTTTAGGTATTAACGCATTAATTTTTCTATGTTCAAAATATAACATACTTCTAATCCAATTTGATACACCTAATCTTGAAACATCATCCATAGGCATTTTAGCAATTCGTGAAACTGCAACTAGCAATTTCATTAGAAGATTATTATCAAATGAAGTTAGATTATATGTTATTAATGAATCATGATAATTATAATATGCTAAATCATAAAGAGATAAGTCATTTATCTCACCTTCAAAGTTAATTTTTGATTTTCCCAGCAATGATTTGCTAATAGCGTCAAGAGTATGTTCAGAATATTTATTTCCAAAAGCATATATTTGCATAGATCTATTTGAAAACGTTTTGTATAAATCTATATGTATACTATTTTTAAGATAAGCAATTTCTTTACCTAATAATATAGGTATATCAGTAGATTGAAAACCTAATCTCTTTGCACGATTAATAATATATTGAAAATCAAAATTATCACCATTAAAAGATAGGATAAATGGATAAGAATCTAATCTTTTTAATAAATTGGAGATTAAATCATATTCTTTATCATAAAAAACTAAATTTACATCTACAGGAAGTTTATTCTTACCCATATCAACATTTGTTCGTTTTAGTAACAAAATCTCTTGTATATCATCACCAACAATTGCACATGAAATAATTTCAGATTTAGCTTCTTTAGGATCTGGAATTCGATTTTTTTCAGGAGTAAAAACTTCTATATCAACAGCAATTCTTTTAAAATTTGGAATTGGATGACTTAAGAGATTAGCCCAAGAGATAAGATGTGGTTTAAGTTGTTCTTCAGTGTTTTTAATAGTTATATCTAGATATTCAGACATACTTTTTGACATGTCATAAGTAACAATGTTGAATTTGGAATCAGCAAATTCATAAACTGCTCCAGGTATTAATTGTTTATCATAAATATAATTTTCATAATATTTGATATCAGATTCCCAAGTTTCAATATTAG
>CAXETO010000007.1:0-13460 GCA_963999255.1 uncultured archaeon
ATTAGTAAATTTCTATTAATAAAAAATAAATTAAAACAGTCAACCTTAATTATAATTAACGATATAATATAATTATTATTGAGTAAACAATCAGAAATAAAAAATAAGATTTGGAAAAATAGTTATCCAAAAAATGTAAAATCAGAATATGATATTCCAAAACAATCATATATTGAGGCAATAGAAGAAATAGCAGAGAAATATCCAAATAATACAGCATTATATTTTCTAGGATCAGAATTCAGTTACAAAGAAATGAAATCATATATAGCAAGATTTGCATCAGCATTAAAGAAATTAAATATTAAAAAAAAAGATAAAGTAGTAATTTATTTACCTAATTGCCCACAATTTGTTTTTGGATATCTTGGAGCTTTAAAGATAGGCGCAATAACAGTTCCTATTAATCCATTATTTACAAAATCAGAAATACAATACATATTAAACGATTCAGAAGCAGAAACAGTGATATGTCTAGATATTAACCACAGAAACGTATTAGAAATAAAAGATAAAACCAAAGTTAAAAACATAATTGTAACAAATGTTGCAGATTATATATCCCCTGCAAAAAGCTTTTTAGGTAAATTACTCAAAAAAATACCATCAGAGAAATACGATAAAAATAAAGTACATGATTTTAGAGATTTAATGAAAATTGATGAATTAGAAACCAATATAAAAATTAATCCAGAAGATCTGGCTGCAATACAATATACTGGAGGAACAACAGGTCTATCTAAAGGTGTAATGTTAACACATGGAAATATAGTTTCTGATAGATTTTTGGCTTATACTATGATGGAACAATTTGTAGACAAAAGTGGAGAAAACATATTAGCTTTACTTCCTTTCTTTCACATTTATGGTCAAGTAGTATTATTAGGTAATTCTTTAGCTTATGGTCACAGTTTATTAATTCTACCAAAATTAGATTTACCACTTTTATTAAATTCAGTTAAGAAATATAAAAGCACAATATTTTATGGAATACCAACATTATATAACGCCATATTAAAACAACAAGGTTTTGAAGAATATTTATCAAGTGTGAAATTTTTCTTTTCAGGAGCAGATTTCTTACATTCAAATACAGCAGATGAATGGAAAAAGAAAACTGGTAAGGATATAATTCAAGGTTATGGATTATCAGAAACAAGCCCTATTACTCACGTTACACCATTTGATAAAGTAAAAACTAATTCATTTGGAATTCCAATACCCAATACACATGCAGCAGTAATAGGAATAAAAGATAAAAAAATAATAAACAAAATTGATACAGAAGGTGAATTAGTAATTAATGGACCACAGGTAATGCAGGGATATTGGAAAAAAGATGAAGAAAATAAAAACGCGTTTATAAAAATAAACAATGAGAAATGGTTCAGGACAGGTGATTTAGCAAAATTTGATAAGGACGGATACTTTTATTTTGTAGACAGAATAAAAGATATTGTAAAATATAAGGGATATTTAGTAGTCCCAGCAGAAATTGAAACTTTATTATATAAACATCCTAAAATAAGAGAAGCTGCAGTAATTGGAGTACCTGACCCTCAAGTAGGTGAAACAATAAAAGCAGTTATAGTATTAAACGAAGAGACGAAAGTTACTGCTGAAGATATTAAACAATGGTGTAAAGATAAAATAGCACCATATAAAATACCAAAAATAATTGAATTTAAACAAGAATTACCAAAAACAATTATTGGTAAAGTATTAAGAAGAAAACTAAGAGAAAATAAATAAAATTAGACATAAAATACAAGTATAATACAAAATGAAAATTGACGCTCAACTTGAATCAGAGAATATTAAAGAAATACCTGAATTAGTACAATATGCTGAAAAAATTGGTTTTGATGGAATAACAGTTAGCGAAATAAAATATAATCCATTTATTCCATTAACATTAGCATCATATTTTACTAAGAATTTAAATTTAATTACATCAATAGCATTGGCTTTTACTAGAAGTCCAATGAATTTAGCATATTCAGCGTGGAATATGCAAAAATTATCTAATGGAAGATTTATATTAGGACTAGGTAGTCAGACAAAAGGACATATAATAAATAGATTTGGAATGGAATGGTATTCCCCTATAACAAGAATGAGAGATATAATTAATGGATTACAAAGCATATGGAATTCATGGCAATTAAATAAACCGTTAAATTATATTGGTAAACATTACAAATTTTCGCTTATGACAGAATTTTTTGATCCTGGACCAATAAATAATCCTAAGATTCCAATATTTCTTGCAGCTGTCAATAAAGACATGTGTAAACTAGTTGGAGAATTAGGAGATGGAATTCATATACATCCGTTAAACTCTCCAAGATATATAAAAGAAGTAATAATACCAAACATAAAAATTGGTTCTGAAAAAAGTGGAAGAAAAATAAATGAGATAACTAGATCAGCAACAATAATGTCAATAACTGGAGAGAGTGAAGAAGAATTACAAATATCTAAAGAAATAATAAAAATGCAAATAGCATTTTATTCTTCAACTCCAACTTATAGAAACATAGCAAGGATTCATGGATTTGATAAGATAACAGATGAGTTAAGTAAATTAGCAAGATTAAAAAAATGGAACGATATGAGAAAATTAATAACAGATTCAATGTTAGAAGAATTTGCAATTATTTCTAAACCAAGTAAAATTCTAGATCAGATAAGATCAAAATACAGTAATTTATTAGATAGAGTGACATTATATATTCCACTAGATAGAAACAAAATATTTTGGGAAAAAGTACTAAAAAATAGAATATAAAAATTTAATTTTCTTTTATAGATTTTCTAGTTTTGTTTTTAATCCTTCAATTAATTGATCAATCTGTTTTTTAGTTTGAATATTAACTAATTTAGACCCTATACTAGCCATTAATCCTTCAACAATTGATTGTGCAGTCCAAGAAATCTTAGTTTTATCTTCATTTTCTGAGAGATCAAAACTGGTTTCAATATTAATCGTACTTGATAATCCAGTTCCTACACCTATTAATTTTGCATGTTTATTTTCTATTTTATCTGTAAGTGTAAACTCAAAGTTAACAGACCCACGAATATATGATAAACCAACTTTAAATTTAGCTTTAAATTTGTTTTCATCGATAACTTCCATACTTTCTAAGTCAGGTAAACAACTTGATATAGCATGAGGATCAAGAATAGTAGAATAAACTTGTTTAATAGAAGCATCAACTAAAAATGAATCTGAAAATTCCATATAAATAAGTAATATTAATGACTTTTATTTTTTACTTATTTCTTAATAATAAAGGAGAGGGTGGGATTCGAACCCACGTGGATCCGCTTTGCAGGCGGATTCGTAACCGCTCCGACACCTCTCCAACAAAGATAATATAAAACTTTCAGTATGTAAATATATTACTATAATAGATATTTTATATTAATTATATAATTTTAATTTAAAAATTATAGAATTAACAATTGATATTTTATAATATTGCTATAAGAACAAATAAGCTACCGAATGTTAAAGCAACGGTATTTATTAATTTAACTAGAACATGTAATGATGGTCCGGCACAATCTTTTAGTGGATCACCAACTGTATCACCAGCTACAGCTGCTTTATGAGCTTCAGAGCCTTTTCCACCTAATGCTCCCAATTCAATAGCTTTTTTAGCATTATCCCATGCAGCTCCACCAGTATTCATTAAGAATGCTAACAATGTTCCAGTAACTGTAGCACTTATTAGTAAAGCACCTACTGCTGCTGGACCAAGAGTAAATCCAATTACAATAGGAAATATAATAGGTAGTATACCTGGAATTATCATTTCTTTAAGTGCAGCGATTGTACTAATATCAACACATTTTGAATAATCAGGTTTTGCAGTTCCTTTCATTATACCAGGAATTTCTTTGAATTGTCTACGAACTTCTTCAACAACTTTGTATGCTGTACGACCAACAGCTCGAACTGCTAATGCACTAAACAGAAATGGAAGTAAACCACCAATAAAAAGACCGGCTAATACTTTGACATCTAGTAAATTCACGACGACCATAGAACCTATCTGATCATATGCAATATGAGTAACATCAATATATGCTTGGAATAATAAAATAGCGGCTAAACCAGCAGATCCTAAAGCATAACCTTTGGTTAAGGATTTTGTAGTATTTCCAGCAGCGTCAAATTTATCTAAGTGATTTCTCACTGATTCATTAGCACCAGACATTTCAGCAATACCAGCAGCATTATCAACTATTGGTCCAAATCCGTCCATACCTAAAATCATTCCTGCTACAGATAGCATACCCATAGTAGCTACGGCAGTACCATATATTCCACCTAAATATATTAGATTGGGATCTAATCCTTGTTCTACCCAGAAGTTTTGTCCAAAAAAGAATCCAACTAATATTGTCACAACTATTGCTATTACAGGTAAAGCTGTACTTTCAAGCCCTACAGAAAAACCACTAATTACATTAATAGCTGGACCGCTTTTAGATGAATTAGTAATTTCTTTTACAGGTCTATATTTAATAGAAGTATAATATTCCGTTATTAGAAATATTATTATACTAGCTATTACACCTGATAAAGCAGCATAATATAATTGAACACTGCCTAATGTGACAGTAGTAAGGAAATATAATGCAATAACAACGAATATAGTAGTTACAATCATTCCATTTCTTAATGGGACCATTGGATCAGAGAAATTTTTACCTCTAACAAATGGAGCACCAATAATTGTACCAAATATTCCAATAGCTCGAGCTAATAATGGGAAAATTAAGAAAAAGAAATTACCTGTTAAAACATATAATGTTGCTCCAATTATCATTGCACCAATATTTTCAGCAGTCATAGATTCAAAGAGATCAGCTCCTCTTCCTGCAACATCTCCTACATTATCTCCTACATTATCAGCAATAACAGCAGGGTTTCTTGGGTCATCTTCAGGTATTCCAGCTTCTACTTTACCAACTAAATCTGCTCCAACATCAGCAGCTTTTGTATATATACCGCCACCTAATTGAGCAAATAATGCAGCTAAACTAGCACCAAAACCTAAACCAACAATTAACTCTGGCGCATGTGTTATTTCTAATCCAGATATAAGTGGAAAAATATAAAATAATCCTGTAACAGCTAATAAACTTAATCCAACATTAAAGAGCCCCATAACTAATCCACCGTTAAATGCAATTTTTAATGGTTTTTCAACTCCTTTTTGAGCAGCAAAAGTAGTTCTTGCATTAGCTTTAGTGGCAACATCCATACCAAGATATCCTGCTAGTAATGAACAAACGGCACCTATAAGAAAAGCAGAAGATGTTAGCGGTAGACTATTATATGAAGAATTATTATAGTCAAAAACAAAATAGAGTATAACAGTAAGTACTATAGATATAAGAGCTATTGTTTTTGTTTGTCTTGACAAATACGCTTTAGAGCCTTCCCTTATAGCTTCATAAATTTCTAACATTTTATCAGTGCCAGGACTTTCTTTATTTATAGACCAAGCAAGATATAATGCAAAGAGTAACGCCATTACACCTGCAATAGGTACAATTATTTCTAAACCAAAAGGATTAAACATGTTACTCTAATTTATTTTTTAGAGTTTTATTCATATTTAAATTCAACTATAAGATGTGTGATAAAACTACTTTTAATATTAATTAATAAGTATTTTTAAATATCATAGAATAATATTTTTATTGTGAAGTTCTATGGAAATTATGAATAATACAGATTCAGCAAGTTTTAACAAAAATGTTCTTGAAAATAGTCTACCGGTATTTGTGGATTTTTATGCAGATTGGTGTGGACCATGCCGTACAATATCACCTATTATTAAAGAATTAGCTGATCAATATAATGATAAAATGAAATTTTTTAAATTAGATGTAGACAAAAGTCCTGATATTGCAACAAAATTTGGAGTTAGTGGTATACCAACTTTATTTATATTTAAAAATGGTGAGGTTTTAACTAGAATGGTTGGTGCGTCAAATAAACAATCATACGAAAATGAGATTATAAAAGCAATATCCTAAGAATTAATATAATAAAAAAATTATAAGTAATATATATGAAAGAAAAACTTGTTATTTTAGGTTCTGGACTAGCAGGATTAACAGCGGCTATTTATGCAGCGCGAGCAAATTTAAATCCTTTAGTTATTGCTGGAACTCCATGGGGAGGACAACTAATGATTACTACAGATGTAGACAACTATCCTGGATTTCCAGAAGGTATTCAAGGACCAGAATTAATGGAAAATGTAAAAAAACAAGCAGAAAGATTTAAGGTTAGAATAATTAATGATGATGCAATTGATGCTGACTTAACTAAAAAACCATATGAAATTAAAATTAATAATGATATAATCAGTACTGAAACAATAATAATTGCTACTGGTGCTTCAGCAAAATGGTTAAATATTCCATCAGAGCAGAAATTAATTGGAAAAGGTGTTTCTGCTTGTGCTACATGTGATGGTTTCTTTTTTAAAAATAAAGTGGTAGCAGTTGTTGGAGGCGGAGATACAGCAATGGAAGAAGCAAAATTTCTTACTAAATTTGCAAAAGAAGTAATAATAATTCACAGACGGGATAAATTACGTGCTTCTAAAATAATGCAAGAACAAGCCTTTAATAATTCTAAGATCCGTTTTATTTGGAACACAGTAATAAATAATGTAATTGGTAATGATAAAGTGGAAGGAATAGAAATAAAAAATATACAGGATAATAATCAAACAATGTTAAAATGTGATGGATTATTTATAGCAATTGGTCATAAACCTAACACAGATATTTTCATAAATAAAATAAAAATGAATAAAGACGGTTACATAATTAAACAAAAAAATTCAAATACAAATGTACCTGGTGTTTTTGTTGCAGGTGACGTTAACGATATTAGATATAAACAAGCTGTAACTGCTGCATCTGATGGTTGCAAAGCAGCAATTGACGCAGAAAAATATCTAGAAAATTTATAAAAATAATTTTTAAATAAAATTAAAAGTTTATCCTATTGTAATTAAGTCTTTAGTATAATTTAGAAGTGATTTAGAAGGATTAGAAACTAGAATTGTATCTTCTATTCGTATTCCAAATTTATTAGGAAAATATATACCAGGTTCAATTGTAATTACATCATTTAATTTTAGAATATCTTGACTATTTGGATTAATAATTGGTGGTTCGTGAACATCTAATCCTACTCCGTGTCCAGTACCATGTATGAAATATTTACCTAACTTTTTTTCTTCAATAAAAGTTCTTACTTTCTTATCAATCAATTTTGTAAATATATTTTCTTTAACATTGTTAAAACCAATATTTTGAGCAGATTGAACTATTTCATACAAATGTATTAACTTTTTATCTATTCTTCCTACTCCAAATGTACGTGTAGAATCTGATACATAACCATTAGATCGAATAAATATATCAACTGTTAATAAATCACCTTCTTGTATATTACGATCAGATAAATCTGAATGTGGAAATGAAGAATGTGGACCAGAAGCGACGATTAATGGAGTAGTACTTAGAGGTGTACTAACAAGATCATAGCCGTTAGATATAATTTCAGACAAAAGTAAAGAAGCTATATTTCTTTCACTCATACCAATTTTTACTTCATTTTCAATAAGCAAATAAAGTTTATCTATCATTTGTGATGCCTTAAGTATTGAGTTTAATTCATACTCATCTTTAGTTCTACGCATATTATAAATTATATCAGAATTAACAATTATATCATCATGTAATTTATTATTTAACATAAAATTATTACTATCAAAAAATTTTTTCTTTTTAGAACATATAGTTTCAATTTTATCAATTATTTTATTCCAATTTTTTATTACAAGTATTTCACAATTTTTAGCTAAGACTTTTGCTTTATTTTTTTCTAAAGTGCTAGTTATCAAAAGATTTTGATTTTCATTTATTACCAATATACCATGACCCCAAAAACCAGTCATATAAAAAATATTTTCAGGCAAAGTTAGAATAGCATATGAAAAACCAGAGTTATGCATTTGATTAAGTAATATTTTATTACGTTTATTATACATTAAATGGTTAATAATAATAATTAATATTTTATTATAACGTTATTTTTTCGTAATTAACGCTAAATTTAAAATAAATGGATTAAATATTTATTTCAATATTGCGTTTAGTTAATATCACAGAGTGATTATGAATGACTTTAATAAAAAAAATAGATACTAAAGGATTTAAATCACTAGGAAATATAACAACTTCTCTTAGTTTGGATAAGGGTCTAATTGCTATAACTGGCCCAAATGGATCAGGTAAATCTAACATATTTGATGCTATAACTTTTTGTTTAGGAGAAAGTAATCCGAGTTTATTACGTGTTAATAAATTAAATTCATTATTATATGATGGCGGAAACAAGGGTAAGAGATCTAATAGAACTAAAGTTTCAATTACATTAGATAATATTGAGAGAAAAATACCTGTAGATATAGATAATGTAACTATAAGTAGAGAATTAAAAGATACAGGAGAAAACACTTATTATTTAAATAATAAACGTATTCAGAAAAATATTTTACAAGAAATGTTAAAAATATCTCTGATAGAACCAAGGAGTCTTCAAATAGTTCCACAAGGGAAGATGATGCAAGTATCAGAACTAAAGCCAGAAGATAAACGAAAATTAATTGAAGATTTGGTAGGAGTTTCACAATTTGACGAAAGAAAATCAGAATCTATGAAACAATTAAATGATGCAGATATTAAACTACAAGTTGCAAGTGCTAGAATAGGTGAAATTAAAAATAGAGTATATGAATTAGAAGGTGAACGAAATGATCAAATTAGATTAGAGCAACTAGAGAAACAAATAAGAGGATTACGTGCATCAGTAATTTCTAGAAATTTATTTGATTTAAAACAGGACATAAGTATAAACAACGAAAATAAAATTAGCTTAGAAGATAAGCTTAGTAATACAAAGAGTGGTCAGAAATCAATAATTAACAGCATTAATTCAAAAGAATTAGAGAAAGCTAAATTTATAGAAACGTTTGTTGATAAACATTCTAATAAACAATATGAAATACATAATGAAATAAATAAAGTAAATGGAGAAATAAATATATTAAATATTAAGATAAAAAGATCTAAAAAATTAGTAAAAAATTGGGAACAAGAAATCCCAAGATTAACTAAGTTAATATCTAAAAATGATGTTGAATTAAAGAATAAAATCAAACAAGTCAAATTATTGAAAAATATAATAACAGATATTAAAAAAAGTCGTAAATCACTTAATAAAAATCTAATAACAATTAATAATAAAAGAAATAAATTAAGAAGAATATCATCTAGAAATAATGTTCAATTTAAAAGATCTCAATCAAGAATTTTATCTTATAAGAATATTGAATATAATATAAAAAATAAAATTGATCAAATAAATAACAAAAAAACAAATATAAATGAAAAAATAAAAATTCTAGAAGATAAATCAAGATCTTTTTCAGATTATCTAAAGAAAATAAATGATAGTATTAAGAAAAGTAAAGATTTAAAAAATGATGCAAATGACTCAAATATACAAGTTACAAAAACGTTGGACTTATTAGTTGAACGTAAACAGAAATTAGGTAAAGAAATAAATTCCGCTATAGAAATTCTTAGTAAAGCAAATTCTGAAGTTACACGTTATGACGCTCAGAAAGAATTAGCAAATAAGCTTATGGATGATATTAACTATGATAAAATTGAAGAATTACAGAATATTGGTGAAATAAAAGGAGTTATAGGTCGTTTAGATAAATTAATTCAATATAATCTAAGATATAAAAAAGCAGTTAATTCAGTGGGCAAAAGATGGTTAAAATCAATTATTGTTGAGGATGTGAACTCAATGATGGAGATAATAAATAAGCTAGAAGTTATGAACATTAAAGATATAGTAATAATACCCTTAAGTGAAGTACATAAAACTAAAAGTGTAAAAATAAAGAATAAAGAAATAATTGATACTTTATCTAACATAATTAATACAAATGCAGATATTCAGGGAGTAATTAATTTTATATTTGGTGACAGTGTAGTAGTAAATTCTACTCAATCAGGATATTTGATTTCTTCACGTGGTATTAAAGCTGTTACATTATCAGGTGATATATTTGAACCGAAAATTAAAGCATATGAATCATTTTCAATAGAAAAAATGACTAATATAACTAGAATAATCCGTAACGCACCAACGTTTAATACAATAAATAATGCAGTCACATCATTAAAAAAAATGGTAGATAAAAGAAATTCAGTGCTTTCAAAATTTGATTTGCAAGTTAAAGAACTTGAAAAAGAGAAATTTAAACGTAGTTTAAACATAAAAAAACTAGATGAACAAGTAATTGAATCGGAGAAAATTGTAATACGATATAAAAAGTTTATATCAAATATATCAACACAGATTAAAGACCTAAAAAAAAGTGATGATAGACTAAACAATCAAACACACATATTAAATAATAAATTATCAGATAACAAATTAAAAATTAATAAATTAGATGATAAATCTATAAATGAGACGGATGAGCAACTGAATTCTGAAATTAGTCAGATAGATCAACAATACTCAGAGATTAATAAGAAAGTTAATTTATTAAATAGAAAAGAACAAGAAAAAATTGGAGAATTAACTCAATTTAATGGTTATATAAAAAATAATATTAAACCTGCAATTACTAACAGTAAAAAACAAATAGTAAAAAATCAAAAATCTCTTAAATTAGAGAATCGCTCAATTATTAATAACTTAGAATCATATAAAAAAGTAAAAGAAAGATTAAAAATAATCAAGGCAGAAGAAAGAATATTATATAAATCTCAACAGAAGTCTAAACCCATATTATTGAAATATGATAATAAATTAAAACGTAACAGAACAAGAGTTAATGAATTAAATAATAAAATTAATACTATAGATAAAGAAATAATTAATATTCAAAAAGATATTGAAAATATGGAACTAAAGGAGAAACAATATTTGTCAGAGTTAACGTTTTATGGATATAATAATCCAATAGAATTTTTTGATAATGTTGATGTGTTACTAAGGGAGTTAAATAATGAATATGAAGAATTAAAAAAAGGTGTTAATTTATTAGCTGATAAAAATTATGGTAGTGTATTTCAAAATTATAAGAATATTTCAACACGTAGAAACCAATTAGATGAAGAAAGAACATCAATAATTAGATTTATAGAGAACATAGATTCAGAAAAACGTAAAATATTTTTAGAAGCGTATAATAAAATTGACCGTGAACTGAGAAAATTATTTAATGAGATAACACAAGGGTCAGCGTGGTTAGAAATTGAAAATCCTCAGGATATTTTTTCAAGCGGAATATTTCTAATGACGCAATTTCCGAATAAAAATGCTAGAGAGTCACTATCTGTTAGTGGAGGAGAAAAAACGGTTTGTGGATTATCATTAATTCTTGCAATTCAAGCTGTTTATCCATCACCATTTTACTTATTTGATGAAATTGATGCACATTTAGATCCTATAAATGCAGGTAAATTAGCAGAGATTCTCAAAGAAAAAGCAAGAGAATCACAGATAATAATAGTTTCATTAAAAGATTTAGTGATTTCCAAAGCTTCATTAATTTATGGAGTATATAATCAAAATGGAGTGTCAAAGACTATAAAATATCAACCGGGAATGGAGATTAAAGTAAGAAATGTCTGATATTTACAAATCTGTTTCAAAATCTCCATTAAATATTCTAATTAATCCAACAAATATCAAATCTAAAAATACTTGGGAAATTAATTTAACTTATCTTCTTGAACTACTAGAAAAGATCTTAAAAGATTCTAAATTCTTAGATTTAAGAATATGTGGTTCAGCCGCAGTTACTTCTTCATTAATATACAGATTAAAGGTTGAAAATTTATTTATGAAAGAAAAAGAATTACCAAAAAAACAAATAAATTATTCAGGACCTCTTGAAATTCCTACAATATTAAATTTACCATTCAGATTTGAATTACATTCAGTATCAACAGATGATTTAGTAACAGCTCTTCAATCTATTTTAGATAATGTTTCAGATAAGACTGAAGAAAATAACGTTAATATTGAATCACCAATACCAGATATTGAAATAGATAAAGCATATACAGAAATTAATAATCTAATTTCAGAATTTAGAGAAGATTTATTAAGAGAATTAAATAAATCAGAACATCTGAATTTTAACTCATATGTTTATAAGCAAAGTTATTCAGAAAAAATTAGATCATTTATACTTTTATTATTCATAGCAATGGAAAATTTAATAATAATTAATCAGAAAGATGATGAAATAATAATTGAAAAACAAAAATAATGATGAAATATTAAAATCGCGGATTGAAGCTGCCTTATACGCGTCAGGTCGTCCTTTAAGACCAAATGAATTAGCAAAAGCTGCAGGTATAAAATCCAATTCAAAGGCTATAAGACTTACAAAATTAGTGGAAGAAGATATAAATAAGCATCTGCGTGCTGTTCAAGTAGCAAGACTAATAGGTGATAAATTTGTTATGCAGTTAAAACCTAAATATGGAAATATTGCAAAAAAATTTACTTTAAAACCATTATTACCATCATCCATATTAAAAACACTATCTTATATTGTTTATTTTCAACCTATTAATTCAAGTGATATTGCAAATCAACGTGGATCACAATCATATAAACACTTGAAGATTCTGCAACAAATGGGATTCATTAGTTCAGAAACTTCAGGTAGAAATAAATTATATAAAACTACAAATTTATTTTCTGATACATTTGGATTAAGTGAAGAATTAAAAACAATGAAACAACAATTAACACGAGATAAAAATATTAAATCAAATTTTTAGTAATATAATTTTGAAAATTCAACAATAAATTTTAATTTTAATTAGATAATTTCTATAATAAAATCAGATTCAACAACGATATTTAATATAAGTTTAAATTTTATTATTTAATTTATTATGGTTAATGTTAAAATCAGTTGAGAATCTTCGAAAAAGAAAAAAAACAGGAGGTAGAAGACCGCAAAGTCGAGGACGGCAAATTATGCAAATAGATAGATATGCAGCAGAATCACAAATTGGTAAAGAACAAAAACGTATAAAACAAATTAGAGGTACTGGTATTAAAATTTCAAATATTAAAGCAGAATATGCAAATGTATCTGATAAAACAACAAAAAAAATTATTAAAAGTAAAATTATCAAAACCGTTAAGAATAAGGCAAATAGAGATTATGAAAGAAGAGGAATATTAACTAAAGGATCAACTATTGAAACCGAACATGGAATAGCAACAATTACTTCACGTCCAGGGCAAGATGGTGTAATTAATTGTATTCTAATAAAATGAATGCATGAAAGATTAT
>CAXETO010000008.1:0-13072 GCA_963999255.1 uncultured archaeon
TTTATTATAGTTAATTTTATTCAATCATAATTCACTATTGTTTATTAGTTTATCATCGTTTTTCAGTACGAATTGTACCTACATCTGTTTTATATTTACTGATCTTCTTTAAATCTAATTCTACTCCAAAACCCGGTCCTTCTGGCAATATTACATAACCATCCCTGCATGGAACTGGTTTCTTTACAATATAATCTGAATAAACCATATATTCTGTAAATTCACATGCCCTATTTAATTTCTCAAGAGCACATCCCATATGAACTTTCATAGCTGTACCTATTCCTAAAGGATCATCTACTCCTATTAAATAATCAATTCCTGCAGATTCTGCTAAAGCGACTACTTTCATTGAACCTATAATTCCTCCAGATTTATTTTGTTTAATGTTTATTATATCTGCTGACTTGTTTTTTATTACGTTTAACGCGTCCTGTATGGTAAATACTGATTCATCTACCATTATTGGTATATCTGTTTTAGTGCGAAGATATGCTAATCCTTCTAAATCCCATTTTGGTAGAGGTTGTTCTATTAATTCAATTCTAGCATCTTCTAGTTCAGTTACTTTGATAAATTGCAGTGTTTGATCAATTGTCCATGCTTGGTTTACATCAACTCTTATTATCACATCTTTTCCTACTGCTTTTCTGATAGCTATTACTCTTTCCGCATCTTCATATGGGTTAAAACCAACTTTAGGTTTTAAAGCCTTAAAGCCATGTTTAATATTGTTCTTTGCTCGTTTAACACTCTTCTCTGATTTCTCTATAGGCATTTCAATTACTGCTAGAAGCTTGTTTCTAACTTCACCACCTAAAAGATCTACTACTGGTACATTCTGCGCCCTAGCTACTAAATCATGTAAAGCAAGATCTACCGCACATACAGCTGGATTATTCTCAATTACCGCTTTACTTATTCGGTTAATTATTTTGTTAATTTTAAACGGATTTTCACCTATAATGTAAGGTCTCATATAACGGTCTATCGCAGCTATTATAGATTCAACTGTTTGACCATTAAACCTAGGTAAAGGCACTACTTCTCCAACGCCTGTTATACCTTCATCTGTTTCTAACTCTAAAATAATAACGTTAGTGTCTGTAACAAATCTGAATGATACCTGAAATTTCTCTTTAAGTGGAATAGTAATTGCTGTTAAATTCATTTTAGTTATTTTCATAATTTATTTAATTCTATTACTGCAAATTATGATTTAGATTTAACTATATTCTATCTTCAATATTCGACATAATTCTAGCATTATATCTACTGCTTATTCTTACTATTTTTAAGGTTTTTCCTAGTCAAATCGTGAATATATTTTATTTTTATGTTAGTTTTCACAAATTTATGTTGTGTTTATGTAATATTCTGAATTTAATGACGTTGTTATATAATAATTACAATAATTAACAATTTTTATATATTATTTATGTCATTTCTATTAATATGAATAAGAAAGAACGTCTCCCTGACGATACAAATGAATTAAAAGAATACTTGACAACTCAAGTTAGTAGAAGACAAGCACTTTCTACAGCAGGTAAAGCTGCTGCTGGAATAGTCGGTCTTGCCATTATTGGTGGTGGTGCATATGCAATGACCCAAAGTGGTGGTGATGGTGGTGCAGCAGCTCCTGTAACTGTAACTCAAACGCAAACCGCTACTATTACTGCTGAAGCCGCAGCTCCTGCAAAAGCTGCAGTAAAGAATCCAGATACAATTGTAGTAGGCACTCGAGCAGCAATTGGAAACTTCGATACTGTTACTCCAGGATACAGATGGGCTTCTAACTTAGCATATACTGCTTACAATAGATTATTCTATTATGAACCTGGTACTGATGAATTAAAAGGATCTCTTGTTACAGATTGGACACCTAATTCAGATGCAAGTTCATACACTTTTAAGATAAGGGAAGGAGTTAAATTCCATAGTGGTAACACGTTAACTGCACATGATGTTAAATACAGTTTAGATCGTGCTCTAGCAATTCCTGGTGGAATGGCAGCTAACATCATCGCTGTAGCAAAAGGCAGTACAATTACTACAAACGGTGACTATGAAGTCACAATGGATCTACCTGGTTCTAGAGCTAACTTACTATTTCCTCTAGCACACGTCGGAGCATCTATAGTTGATTCTAAAGTACTAGATGAACATGGTGGATGGACAGCCGGAGAATATAATGAATGGCTATCTGAAAATCAACACGAAATTGGTTCAGGACCATACATGTTCAAAAGCTTTGACGCCGCTAAAGAAGAACTTCATTTAGAAAGATTCGAAGATTATTGGGATCGAGATTCTGTTCATGGAACAAAGAATGTTCTATGGAGAAGAATTAAAGACCCAGTAACTCAAATACAAATGATCAAAAACGGTGACATTGACTTTATCCCACTATTTGACCCAACTCAAGCTGTAAATCTTGCTGGTTTACCTACTGTAAATGTTATAAAACATGAGGCACACCCAAGAGGAGTTATGATGGGAATCAATATGACTGGTAAATTCAAAGAACTAACGGATCCAAGAGTAAGAAAAGCATTAGCATATGCAATACCATATAAAAACATAATTAATGCTGCCAGAGGATCTTGGGGAAAACGAACAGTCTACTATCTAGTACCAGCAATGCCTGGTTACGTGGCTGAAAACCCATATGACACAGATCTTGAGAAAGCAAAAGAACTTCTTGCTGAAGCCGGATATCCAGATGGATTTAAAACCACACTCTGGTGGTCTAGTGTCAGAACTGTAGACAGACTAGCATCACTCCTTATACAAGAATCGTTCGCACAGGTAGGAATAGAATTAGAACTTAAAGGTGTTCAAGACCCCGTTATGTGGGCAGAAGTATTCAAAGGTGATGTACCACTAAATCTTGGTACTGCATCTGTTCAAACAGCTGACTCAGTCGGATTAGTTTACAACTGGTTCCATTCCGGAGCAATTTCCAATAAGACTAATTTCGCATTCTACGAAAATAGTCAAGTTGATCAATGGATTGATACTGCTATGGGCTCAACTGATATGGCTGAAATTGATACAAATGTACGCAATGTTGTATTACAAGCTCTTGAAGATGTACCATACGTTCCATTATATCAACGTCTTGAAGCACTACCATTCTCATCAGCAATTGACCCAGGTCCAATTGGCTTTGAATATGTATTCTGGTATCCTGTTTGGAGATGGACTAAAGGCTAATTAACTAAAAATCTTAATAGATAGTCGTATTATACGACTATCTACAAATTTTCTTATTGTTATATTTAATAATCTATATTATTTATTTTTCTTTATTCGTATAGATAACATGCTACATCCCGACTATCATCAATTTTAATAAGTTTTGGGAATGTTTTATCACATTTATCTAACTTAAATTCACATCTTGGATGAAAATGACATCCTTTTGGAGGATTAATTGGACTTGGTACTTCTCCTTTTAAAATAATTTTCTTCTTTATTTTCTTATCATCAGTACTAGGTATAGACGAGAGAAGAGCTTGCGTATATGGATGTTTAGGTTCCTTAAACAAATCTTCGCTATTAGATAATTCCACAATTTTACCTAAATACATTATCGCTATTCTATCACTTATATGTTTGACTACAGATAAATCATGTGAAACAAATAGATAAGTTAGATTCATATCTTTTTTTATTTGTTTTAATAGATTCAAAATTTGAGCTTGAACTGATACATCTAAAGCTGATGTTGGTTCATCTAATACAATAAATTCAGGGTTAGTAATTAACGCTCGTGCTATAGCAATTCTTTGTCTTTGTCCACCACTAAATTCATGTGGGTATCTATACATATGTTCATTTTTTAGACCCACTTTTACTAATATCTCTTCCACTCTCTCAAATTGTGATTTCTTATCTCCTATTTTATGAATAATTAATGGCTCAGCTATAATATTTATAACTTTCATTCTAGGATCTAATGATGTAAATGGATCCTGAAACACTAAACCTGTTTGCTTACCAAAATCTTTATTATTTTTCCATTCATCTACTGATTTATCATTATATACTATTTTCCCTGATGTGGACTCTAACAAACCTAATATAATTCGTGATAAAGTTGTTTTACCACATCCACTTTCACCTACTAATCCTAAAGTTTCCCCTTTTCTGATATTTAAATTTAAACTTTGTATAGCATGTACGATTTTCTTGTCTCCAAATATACTCTGTGATTCAAAATCTTTTATAATATTACTTATTTCTACTAAGTTACTTAATTTTTTCCACCTCTTTATAACATGCTCTAAAATGGTTCTCTTCCAATTTTTCAAGTTTAGGTTTTATATTACATTTCTCCATAGCAAATTCACATCTATCTATAAATCTACAACCAGCTGGTGGATTAATTAATCCAGGCACCATTCCTTGTATTACTGGTAACCATTCTCTCTTCTGATCAATTCTAGGAATAGCATTTAATAATCCAATAGTATATGGATGTTCTGGTTTTCTAAAAATTTGCTTAGTTTGAGCTACTTCTACCATTTGCCCAGCATACATAACTCCTACTCTATCACAGTTCTCTGATACAATACCTAAATTATGTGTGATAAGTAATATCGCAGTATTATATTTTCTTTGTAATTCTTTCATTAAATCTAAAATTTGAAGTTGTACTGTTACATCTAAATTAGTTGTTGGTTCATCAGCTATTAAAAGCTGTGGTTCACATACCATTGCTAAAGCTATCATAATTCTTTGTTTCATTCCTCCACTAAGTAAATGTGGATAATCTTTCGCTCTACTTTCTGGTGATGGTATACCAACTAATTCTAATATTTCAATTGTTTTATCATATGCTTGTACTTTTGTCATACCTCTATGATGTATCAAAACTTCTGATATCTGATCATCTACTTTTAAAACTGGGTTTAAACTACTTGTAGGATCTTGAAAAATCATTGATATCTTGTCACCTCTTATCTTCCTCATTTCCTCTTCTGTTTTTCTTAATAAATCTCCTTCTCCGTCTAGAAATATTTTACCTGAAATAATTTTTCCAGGAGGTGAAATTAAATTCATAATTGAAAGTGCTGAAACAGATTTACCACACCCGGTTTCTCCAACAAGACCCAAACATTCTCCTTTTTTAATATCAAAATTTATGTTATCTAAAGCTTGTACAGTTCCTTTATATGTGTAAAAATTTACTCTTACATCCTCCATTTTAAGTAATTCATTCATTGTCCACTAGCCTCCATAATTCTTCTAAGTCTTGGATCTAATGCGTCTCTTAATCCATCGCCTAATAAATTAAATCCTAATACTGCTATTACCATTACTAATCCGGTAATTAAAGTATAAGATGGAGCTACTTCTATATAATGTCTTGATGATGCGACAATTAGTCCCCATTCTGGTGTTGGTGGCTGTGCTCCAAAACCTAAGAAACTCAGACTTGAAGCTATTATTATCGCAATCCCCATCTCAAGTGTTGCGTAAACAAGAATCGGTGGAAATGCGTTAGGAAAAATATGTTTAAACATTATTCGTTTTGAACTAGCTTGCATTTGTCTTGCAGCATCAATATATGGTGTAGTTTTTATTGATAAAGCCTGAGCTCTCATTAATCTTGCAAAAGCAGGCCAATACACTGCTACAATTGCTAACATTACATTCTGTAAACTTGGTCCTAACGCTGCTGATATAGCCATAGCTAATACAAATTGTGGCATTGCAAGGAATATGTCTGCTATTCTCATAATTATGTCATCTACTTTACCTCTAAACCATGCTGCTGTAAGTCCTGCTGTTGTTCCAATAGTTACTGATAAAATTACTACCATAAATGCTACCCATAGAGAATAACGTGTACCTGCAATAACTCTGCTTAAAATATCTCTTCCTAATTCATCTGTTCCAAATAAATGTGAAAATGTAGGTGGTTGTAATCTATTGTCTACATTAGTCGCTAAAGGATTTAACGGAGTCCAAATAATTCCTATCAATGCAGTAATTATAAAACCTACTACAATCATTGCTCCAATTAATGTTAATCTGTTTCTAAAAATAAGATCTAACATTAATTTTAATTCAGTTTTTGTAGATTGCATCTGATCTTCCTTTTCTATTTCATTATTTTTATTTTCCATTTTCATTTAGCACCTACTTTTATTCTTGGGTCTATTGACGCGTATAATATATCAACAATTAAATTTGCAATAATGAATATTGAACCCATAACTAAAGTTACACCTGCAAGAGCTGGTATATCAAAACCTTCTAACGCTGCAGTTGCAACATAAGATCCCATCCCTGCTCTTGAAAATATCGTCTCCACTATTACTGAACCTCCAAGCTGCCAACCTATCATCATTCCAATTTGTGTTGTAACTGGTAGTAATGCATTTCTTAATACATGTTTGTATACAATTAATCTATTTGGTAAACCTTTAGCTCTTGCAGTTCTAACGTAATCCTGACCTAATACTTCTAAAACTGATCCTCTAACTAAACGTGAAAGTATAGATATTTGTGGCAGTGCTAATACTGATGCTGGAATAAGTAAATGATGAAATGTATCATATAAAGCTGGAAAATTTAATGTAATTAAACTATCAAAAACAGGCATACCTGTAACTCTAGGTATATCTGTACTAGGTTGAGCAATTCCTATAGCTGGAAATAATCCTAAATATGAATAAAAAAATATTTGTGCTAATAAAGCAGTCCAAAATCTTGGAGACGCCGTACCAAACAAAGCAAAAACTCTTGCTACATGATCTTGAATTTTATTTCTTTTAAGAGCTGATACTATTCCTAAAAATAATCCAAAAGTAACTGATAACATTGTACTAAAAAGAACTAATTCCATTGTTAATGGGAAATATATTGCTAAGTCCTGTATTACTGGATGCCCTGTAATTGGCGATCTACCTAAATCTCCTTGTATAAGTCTAGTTAAATATTGAAAATATTGTATATGAACTGGTTCGTTTAAATGGAAACGTTCACGTACTGCTTCTATCGCTGTTCCATCTGCAAATGGTCCAGCCCATGCTACAGCAGGATCTACTGGAACTAGATAAAATATTAAAAAACTGAATGTTATTAAAGCAAATAAAGCCGGTGTTGATAATACTACTCGTCTAAAAATATATTTAATTAGAGGATTAACTAATATCTTTCACCCTTCCACTTTATTATGTAAATCTGATATAATAAACTATAATGTTTTCACACTATTTTTATATTATTTATCTGATTCTATGTTTTTTCTTATGCCCCATTCTTTTAATTGATTATGAATTGTTTCTCTAATCTCTTGCTCTGAAGCGTTTCTATCAATTAATTTCTTAATTTTATTATTAAGAATATCTGCCTGCGCATCATTTACTCTATTACGTATTTTATCTTTTAAAACATTATTCATTTTCTCACAATTAATTATATTAAATATTTGTATATATTCTTTAACATGTTAAATAAACTTAGCAAATTTTTCATAATAGAATTTAATGAATTTATTCCATGTAGAGAGTTCCGAATAATTGTTTGGTTATGGTTATGCCGATTCATCTTTAATTTACATGTTTAAAATTCATTAAACTCTATTATTATTATCTTGATATTTTGATAAATAGATTCTGCCTAATATATTATTATTTTTCTGTTATTTTTTTTATTATTTCTAATATTAAATTTATCTAATTAATCTATTTTCAACTGTTTTAATAAAATTGTCTGTTTTCTCTTTTATTGTACTTTTTATAATTACATGTAATATATTTTTTAATGAACCTTTTCCTTCTATATTCATTTTATAATAAACACTAGTTTCATCTTTTGATTTCTTTATTAATTTGAATTCTCCAATTATATCCAACTCTTTTCCCTCCCCTTTGAATCTAACTAATTTAATTGGATCTAACTCTATAAATTTGGTAAATAGTTTTATTTCTTTAATTATGAAGCCAAATTTTATTTTTAATGTTAGATTAGCAGATTTTCTATCAATAGTTTCAACTTTTTCAACACCATCTAAACAATGTCCTACTTTATTTAAATCTGTAAAAAAATCCCAAATATCTCTTATTTGTTTTTTAATAATAAACTCTCTTTCTGCAATAGGCATTTTAATTTAATATACGATATAACTTTAATATTCTTTATTACTATTTATTATAATATGGCTGTTTATGATTTCTTAATTATTGGTGGTGGTCATAATGGGTTAGTCTGTGCTTGTTATCTGGCTAAAGCTGGTTTAAAAGTTCATGTTATAGAAAAACGAGAAGTTCTAGGTGGGGGTTGTACTACTGAAGAAGTTACTGTTCCTGGTTTTAAACATAATATTAGTGGTATGATTCTATCACAAATTGGTTCTTCAGGTATCTGTGATGATCTTGAACTTACTACAAAATATGGTCTAAAATTTCTTTCTTGGAAAGAAGATGTTATAATGATAAATCCTTTTCCAAAAGGCGATAATGTTTATATTAAATATAAAGATGTGAATAAAACTGCTAATAGAATAGAAAAATTATTTTCTAAAAAAGATGCTAAATCATATCTAGAGTTTTATAATGTTGGAAAAAAACTTTTCGAAATGTCTGTAGGTCATCTAGCCCCTCCACTCTCACCAAAAGATATGGCTGAATCTATAACAGGTCCAGAATCAGAAGATTTCTGGTGGTTATCTAGAACAAATATGATAAACGTGTTAAATGAGTTTTTTGAAGATGATTTACTAAAAGGTATATTATTGTGGGAAGGCCAACTTAAAGGAACTGATCCATATCAATTTGGTGGTGCACCATACTGTTTTATTCCTGCTGTTATGCATGATGTTGGATTTAATATTGCGGAAGGTGGTTCTCAAAGTCTTATAAACTCACTTCAGAAATGTTTAGAATCTCATGGAGGAACTTTTCAAGTTAATAGTGATGTTGAACAAATAATTGTTAAAGACGGTAGAACTACTGGAATTAAATCTAATGACAAGGAAATTAATTGTAAAAAAGGCGTTATCTCTAGTCTTAATATTAAAGCGTTAATAGATCATAAAATCTTAGATTCAGATTATCTGACTAAAGATTTATTGCGCAAAATTAAACGACTTAGAGGTGGATATTTATCTGATGTTAGTCCAAGAGTAGCTCTCCATCAACCTCCAAAATTTACTTGTTATTCTGATAAACTTCCGCTTCAACAGAATATTGGCTGGGAATCAATTGATGATGCTGAAAAATTTTGGCATGGTATGCGAATAGGCAAACCTATGGAAATTATCGAGAATATACCTCTTTATAATGCTATACCAACTCTTCTAGACCCAACTCAAGCTCCTAACGGTAAACATACTATGTGGTTCCATACCTATTCATGTCTAAATCTAAAAAATGGTAAAAATTGGGATGATTATAAAGAAGAATATTTTGAAATTATGCTTGAACGTTTCCGTCAATTTGCACCAAATATGACAAAAGATAATATTATTGGTTACTCTGTTGAAAGCCCATTAGACATATTACGTAGAAATCCTAATTGGGTTGATGGTTATTTTGGAGCGCTTGAACTCACTCCTGACCAAACTGACTTTTTACGACCTACGATGGAATTATCTCAGTATAAAACACCTGTTGATGGTTTATATCTAACAGGTGCAGGCACATATCCTGCTGGAGGTATTACTGGTGTTCCAGGTCATAATACTGCTCATGTAATACTTGAAGAAATTGGTCTATAATTAAATTATAGATTTTGTTTTAATTGTTTACTATACTTTCAGAATTTACTACAAAGATTAAATTTTTTAACTCTATCTATTTTTTATATTACTAATTCTTCATCTTTTTGCATAATTTCTATTTTCTTAATAAATACTCGATAAAATATTTCTTCTTTTTCCATATTTTCTATCATAAGTTTTTCTAATTTTGTATATTGCTCAATTATTTTTTCTGTTATGATAAGACTTGCCATTAATGTTCTTACTTTATAATGTTCACCAATTAATGTTTGATAAATATTCGTGCTTATATTTCTACTATATAAATTAACAAATATCTCTTCTTCATGTAGGTGATTATTTATTAATTTTAATAAATCATGTATTTCATTAATTAAATGTTGTTTGTTTTTTCCTCCTGTTTGTATTTTTATATTTAATGAAATAACTCCAGATTTTACATGATTTAAATTATATGTGTTGTTTATTTTATTAAATATTTTTCTTATATCTAAATGCTGTTTTAATAATCTATCTACATATGATTCTATTTCTACTGTCTCTATTTTCTTATTAATAATAAACTCCTCTTTTTATTCCTCAACTATGAATTTTCCTGACATTCCTGATTCTATGTGGCCAGGTATACTACATATAAAATTAAATGTTCCTGATTTATTAACTACGAATGTTGTTGTACCGATCTCTTCTGATAATAAAGGTTTTTCCGTAGATCCTATTGCTGAATCAAATAAAACATCTGCGTCGTAAATTTCATTATCTGTAATTCTAAAATTATGCGGTACCGTTCCAGAATTTTCAAAAGTTATTTTAATAATTTGACCTTTATTAATAGTTATCTCATCAAAAGGATTATTATTTTGATCTACAAATCCAAAATCAACGCCTTCTTCTATACTTTTAATATATATATTAATATCTGGTTCAGAAGAAACTTCAGTTTTAGTTGTTGTTTCTATTCCCAGTACATTATATACTATAGCTCCTAATAATGCTAGACCAATTATTAAAACTATACTTGCAGCTAAACCTGTCGTTTTTGGCATATAAATAGATTAGTTATTATGTTGCGCTATTATTTGTTTTCCCTAATAATTTAGAGTATTTATTTATATTTTATCTATTATATATTCTTAATATTTATTATTAATATATGTACGTTAAAACTCTAATATATTAGGTTATATTTTTATCTATAATAATACTATTAATATATTAGATTGTTTGAAGCTGTATTACATGTTAATGTTCCAAAATGTTGGTTAAGATCATGTAAAATAAAATTTCCTGAAGTAGATATTAATATTCTTGATATTAAACCTTTGAAAAATAATTTTATTGAAGAATTATTCGAATTGAAAACTGATTATGATAATACTGCTGAAATACTTGATTATATTAAGAATCTTGTTGGTGATATAGATGTATTTGAATCTAATTCAAAAAAAATATATGGTATTATTAAATGCACACAAACAAAAGATTGTAAACCTCTACTTGATTCTACTTGCTTTTTAATAAATGATAAATGTGTTAGTGATAATTCTAACGAATGGAAAATTCGTGGTGGTGGAGAATCTTTTGTTAAACTTACAGAATATTTAGATAATGAAAATGTAACTTATAATATTAAATCATTACATTCGTATAGTAAAAAAAATACTATTAGAGAAAATTTATCTAAGAAACAAAATATTGTGTTACGATATGCTGTTGAAAATGGTTATTTTGATTATCCTAAAAATATTCGTTTAGATGCCATAGCAAAGGAATTTAAAACTAGCGCAGCGTCTGTATGTGAAATGTTACGTAAAGCACAAAAAAAAGCAATTCTCGAATATTACAGAAATAATTGGCAATCAAATCAATTATCTTAATATTACTTTAATATTCTATTCATATCTTAAATTATAATTCTCTTCTCTTAAATATGAAATATATCTCATATGTTAGGTTATATTCTTATATTAAACATAATTTACAATTTCAAACATGAATAGAAACAATATGTTAAAAAATAATTTTGTATCTAATTTAATTATATCTAATGATTCTAATGAATCAAAAAAAACTAATGATCGTAAATCAATGTTTGTTTTAGCTTTATTATGTTCAATTGGATTGTTTATTTTAATAACTGTTGGTGTATCAATATCAAGTGTATCTACACCTAGCGTTTCAAAAACTAATAATATTGTTAATACTGTTATAACCTCTTCTATTACTACATCTCTTGAAAATTTTGTTCCTGGAGATAAGAGAATGCCTGGTGATATTGGTAATAATAAAGTTCAATCAAACACAACTCTTGAACCTGATGTAGTGATTGAAATAGGTGTTATGACACCTGCATATCTTCCAAATACTGTTACTGTTAAACAGGGACAAGTTGTAAAACTAGTTTTAACTGGTATGGATGATGGTGTTCTACCTGGAATTAGTGGAATTACTGAATTTACAGGACATGGATTTCATATTGCAGGTAATTATGATATTTGGATTACTGGTCTAAGAAAAGGTGTAGTTAAAGAAGTGATTTTCGAAGCAACTGAAAAAGGAGAATTTCAGATTCAATGTGTAGTATTTTGCAGTCCACAACATTATCTTATGTTGGGAACATTTATTGTGGAGTAATGGTGAATTAGAATGTCTAAAATGTCTGATATTAACGTATCTAAAACTGTAGCAATATTTTTTATTGGAATATTGATTGGTGCTAGCATTATCACTATTCTGCTGCCAATGCTCACTACAAATAATGTATCGAATATTACACAAACTCAAACTATTATTGCGGGTGAATCAGCATTTAATGAATATGATAGGCCTACTCCTATGCCTCATAGATACTGGGCTGAAACTGATGAGTTTTATGTCTTCACTTCTGGTGGTCAACAAGGTGGTATTATTGTTTATACAATTCCGTCTATGAAAATTTTAAGTGAGATACCCATGTTTAATGTTGATCAAAAATGGGGGTGGACTACACAAGATGTTGATGTTAAAGAGATGTTAACTGATCCAAAAACTGGTGAAGTAATACTTTTTGGAGACACTCATCATCCTTCTCTTAGTAAAACAAATGACGAATATGATGGTCGTTGGCTATATATAAATGATAAATTACATCCTAGAATAGGAAAAATTGATTTAACACTTTTTAGAACAACTCAAGTTCTATGGATACCAAATATTGAAGGTGGACTTCATGGACATCATACAGGTCCTAATAATGAACTAGGTGTAGCTAATTTTGAACTTGAACAATATAATAGTGAAATTATAGATTATGTTACTGCAAATACAGAAGTTACAACAGATAAAGTTGATGGA
>CAXETO010000009.1:0-12837 GCA_963999255.1 uncultured archaeon
AGAATGTCTAATAAAAAAATGAAGGTTGAATTTACAGACGCAGAAGGTGGAAAATTCACTCTATCATTAGAAGGTATTCTATCCAAAGAAAAAATGACGAAAATAATAGAAGTTTTTGAATTTTTAGGTGGCGATAAAACTAAAAATGATAATGATAATGATAATAATACAAACACATGCTTTGCAAAAGTCATTAATTTAATAGAAGAAAAATATTCTACTACTTATTTTACATCATCTCAATTATTAGAATCATATGAAGATACTTACCAAACACCAATTAAGAAAAGCACTATCTCAACTTATCTAAATAGATTAACAGATCAAAGATTAGTTAAAAGAAATAGAAATTCTCATGGATTTATTTATTGTAAAGTAAATTTAATATTAAACAAATCTTAACTTTGATTAATAATTTTTTTAGCCTTATCAGTTATTTCATAAGTAAACGGTCTATTAGAACTCCTAATAACTATATTTTCTTCATATAATTTCTTAAGTAATCTAGCTGTATGTTCTCTTGTTTTCTTAATATAATCTTGAATTCTTTTAGTTGATTTATTTCCATTTAATATAGCTGTTACAATGTTAGTTTCTGTGATATTTAAACGTGACAAATGTGATATTGAACGTGACTCTTTTTGATTTGTTTTATTATCAAACGTACTATTTACTTTATTCACACTTATTTTATCTACATTAGTTACTTTTTCTATTCTCATTTCATTTATATCTAATCCAACCTTAACATCTACAATTCTCCCCTCAAGTTTATCTATTCGATTAGTAAATTCATTAATAAAAGCTCTTAATATATCATCTTGATCAGTATAACCATCTTTTTTTTGCTTAATTATTATTAATAATATTAATGATATTACTATTGAAATTATTGCAATTAAAGAAATAATCCAATCCAACATACTCCATGGTTTAATAATATCACTATATCACCTTTTCTAATATCACATCACATTTTATTAACAATATCATCTAACACTTTATTAATCAGATTTATAGCATCTTTTTTTTCTTTATTATCTATATTTGAAGATTTTATATTTATAACAACTTTAATCATCTCCATAATTTTTTCTGATATTCCATAGTCTAAAATATTTAGATATGATAATAATAATAATGTAGTTATAGATTTTTTAATATTTGATTTTCCTTGATGCTTTATTCTTATGAATGCACTAGGTTGGATAATTCCTTTATCTTTATATAATATACGTTTTTTTAAAGATTTATTATTAATTTTTCCATAAATATTGCATAAAATAGTGTCTAATTGAACTTTAGTTATATTCGAATTATTTATTAAATAAGATCCTAATTCATCATCTTTAATCAGATCTATAAGCATACTTAATATTATACATTTTTGTATAAGAATCTTTCTTTTTTGAACATGTCATTTTCATTAAATAATATTAATATTATATATAAAAAAAGAAAGGTTTTCGTAATTTATTTTCATTTTTAGTAATTAATAAGCTTATTAGTTTATTACATAGATTATATTAATATTAGAGGTGAACCAGTATGGGAAGTAGAAAAAGAAAAGTTATTAGAATATTTAAACGAACATTACCAAAAATATTTGGTTGTCCTAGATGTGGAGTTGCAGCTGTAAGAGTTAATAAAAAAGAGGATGGTGACACAATTGTCGTTTGTGGAAGTTGTGGACTTACTTTAGATAATATTAAAAAAAGTAGAAAAGAATCAATAGATATTTACAATGAATTTGTAGATTTATTTATGGCAGGGAAACTTTAATTTGGATGTTGGAAAAATAGAAAATAAACTTCTAACACTAATTAAAAATAAAGGTACAATATGTTTAGCTTTAATTGACTCTGAAAATATTAATAGTAAAAATTCAGCTAATATTTCAAAAAAAGCAGAAAAATTAGGTGTAAAAGCAATATTAGTTGGCGGTTCAACAGCAATAGATCAAATAGAATTAGATAAAATTATCAAAACTATAAAAAAATTCGTAAAAATACCAGTAATTTTATTTCCAAGTAATGTTACTGGAATTTCACCTAATGCAGACGCTATTTTATTTAGTTCACTCCTAAATTCAGAAAATCCATATTACATAATTCAAGCACAAGCTTTAGGAGCAATATTAATTAAAAAATATAATCTAGAAGCTATTCCTATGGCATATTTAGTAATAGATCAAGGTGGAACAATTGGCTATATAGGACAAGCAAGAGGAATTCCATCAAATAAACCTGAAATAGCTATTATGTATGCTCTTGCAGCTCAATATCTTGGAATGAGATTTCTATACTTAGAAGCCGGATCTGGTGTGACATCACAAATATCACCAAATATATTAAAAGCAGTAAGAAAATATTACCAAGGAACAATAATAGTTGGAGGAGGAATTACTAATGCAAAATCCGCTAAACTGTTATCTAAATCAGGTGCTGATATTCTAGTAATAGGAAACTTATTAGAAAAAGATAATTTTGAGATAGATCTTAAAAAAATAACAACTACACTAAAGAAATAAATAAACAGATATTGTGATAAATAATTGATATCACAAAATTCTATTCCAGATAAAAAACCCCTAAACAAAAAAAATATTTTATATGAACAATATCAAAAAAATATCACAAAATCATTAGAAGATTTATGGTCTAAAGCTGAAATTACACACTCAAAAGGATATGATCCATCATTAAATATTGAATCAGATTTAGCACATGATTTAGCAGACAGAATAGAACGACTTCTTGGATTACCTATTGCTGAAAGGCTTAGATTTCTATTATCAACTGAAGATAGTAATGATCGTGTCGCTTTAATACTATCTGAAGAGATTGTTTTAGGAAAATTTGGTTATTTTGAAAAAGAAGAAGCTCTTGATTGGGGAGTAAGAATTGGTTTAGCGATTGTTACTGAAGGTGTAACTGTTGCACCTTTACAAGGCATTTCTTCTGTAAAGATTAAAAAGAATGAAGATGGTTCAAGTTACGCAGCAGTTTATTTTGCTGGACCTATTCGTTCTGCAGGTGGAACTGAATCTGCTTTTACATTAGCTATTGCGGATAAACTTAGAACTACCCTTGGACTAGAAAAATATCATTGTAATGCTTGGAGTGAAGATGAAGTTGGTCGATTTACTGAAGAACTTAGAATATATGAAAGAGAAGTAGGAAACTTTCAATTCAAAGTATCTGATGAAGATATTAGATTAGCAATTAACAATTTACCTGTTGAAATTAACGGTGTTGAAACTGATCCAGTTGAAGTTATAGTTCATAGAGGCATGAAACGTATAGAAACAAACAGAGTACGTGGAGGTGGACTTAGAGTTCTCAACGATGGAATTATAGGTCGATCAAGAAAACTTATCAAATTACTTAACCGTTTAGCGATTCCTGGATGGGAATGGTTATCTGAACTTAAAGGTGATTCTAAATCAGATGATAAAGAATCAAAAAGTGATAATTCACATTTTTCTGAAATTATTTCAGGTAGACCCGTATTATCTTTTCCAGGTCAGAAAGGTGGTTTTAGATTAAGATATGGTCGAAGTTATAATACAGGTCTTTCAGTTGTAGCTATTCATCCATTAGTATCTACCATATTAAATTACCCAGTAGTTGTAGGAACTCAAGTAAAGCTTGATGTCCCTGGTAAAGGTGCAATTATTTCATTCGTTGACACTATTGAGCCACCTATAGTAAAATTGAAAAACGGAACTGTAATTAAAGTTGAAAACTTAGATAATATATCTAAAATAAAACAAGAACTTGAATCTGTATTATATTTAGGTGACATTCTTATAAGTTATGGTGATTTTCTTGAAAATAATGTACCATTATTACCTTCAGGATATACTGAAGAATGGTGGATACAAGAATTAAATGATGTAATATCAAACAATTTTTCAAATATTAATCAGGTATCTAATATAACAGGATTAAATATAGATAAAATCAATAACATTTTAAGTAATCCAACTAAAATTCTTTTTTCTGAAGCGTTTAAATTAAGTGAAAAACTTAATGTTCCTCTTCATCCTAAATATCTCTATTATTGGGACCTTATTACTTTACAAGATGTTTTATATTTAAAAAATAATTTAAAAGAAACAATAGATGGAGATAAAAAATTTTTACTAATATATAAAAATAATAATAAATTAAAAGAAATAGTAGAAAACTTAGGAATACCTCACACATTTAGAGATATTGGTTGGATTATTGATGGAGATCATTATAAAACATTAATTAAAATATTAAAATTTAGAAAAAAATTAAAGATAAATGAATGGAGGGACGTTTTAGAGTTTCTTACTGAAATATCTGGAATTAAAATAAAAAGAAAATCAAGTGCATTTATTGGAGTTAGAGTTGGTAGACCCGAAAAAGCAATGCTAAGAAAAATGAAACCACCCGTTCATGTATTATTTCCTTTAGAAAATGAAGGTGGAATAAAAAGAGATATATTATTAGCAGCTAAAAACGAAAATATTTCTATTAATATTATTAATATAAAATGTAGTAAATGTGATTTAAACACTATTTCTCTTAAATGTCCTAATTGTGAAGAAGAAACAAAAATTATTAGACATTGTCCTAATTGTAATCGTATAGTTAAAGAAGAAATATGTCCAATCTGTAAAATTAGTGGTTTACCATATACAAAATTACTGTATCCAATTAAAAAAAATCTTAGAATGGCTGAAAAAAGCATAGACACATATGCATCAGCTCCTTTGAAAGGAGTACAATCTTTAATAAATTACACTAAAATACCTGAACCGCTTGAGAAAGGTATCTTAAGACAAAAACATAATTTGTCTGTTTATAAAGATGGTACAATCAGATTTGATGTCACTAATACAAGTTTAACACATTTTAAACCTAAACAAATAAACACTTCAGTTGATAAACTAAAGAAATTAGGCTATTTAGAAGATATGTTTGGAAATCCGTTAATAAACGATGATCAACTTCTTGAACTTTTCACTCAAGATATAATACTACCAATTGAAGCTAAAGATTTTTTAGAAAATACTGCTAATTTTATTGACGAACTCTTAACAAAATTTTATAAACTTGATACGGTTTATAATATTAAAAACAAGGATGATTTAGTTGGAAATTTAGTTGTTGGACTTGCACCTCATACTTCTGTTGGAATAATAGGCCGAATAATAGGTTTCACAAATGCACAAGTTTGTTTTGCTCATCCTTATTGGCATTCTGCTAAAAGACGTGATTGTGACGGAGATGGAGATAGTGTTTTGTTACTTTTAGATGTATTAATAAATTTTTCAAAGGATTTTTTACCTGAAAAAATTGGAGGTTGGATGGATGCTCCATTACTTTTACAACCACTAATTATTCCAAAGGAACTACAGCGACAAGCATTAAATTTTGACGTATCAAATATATATCCATTAACATTTTATGAACAAACTTTAAACAAAGAATCACCACAAAAACTTATGAATATAATTGACATTGTAAAAAACAGATTAAATACTGACAAAGAATGTAATAATTTTTCATTTACTCATAATACAAACTTTATTTCTATTGATCATCCAAAAAGTGCTTATACCACACTAAATTCACTTATTGAAAAACTAGAAAAACAGATTGAAATAGCAACTATTATCCGTGCAGTAGACCCAAATGAAGTTGTAAAATCTGTCCTAAATACGCATTTATTACGTGATATAATTGGAAATATGCGTTCTTATACATTACAAAAATTTCGGTGTAAATCTTGTGGATTAAAATATAGACGTATACCTCTTAAAGGTGTTTGTCTCAATTGTGGAAAAGATCTTATTTCTAGTATTTCAAGAGGTTCAGTAGAAAAATATATTGACATAACATCTAGATTACTAAAACGATATCCTACTGATGATTATACTCAAAAAAGGTTTGAAGTAATAAAATCTAATTTACAATCTTTATTTCCTTTACGAGACAAAGAAGTTCAAACTGATTTAACTAGTTATTATTAATCTAATTTATCTTTAAACTAATAATTTATTATTTTTATCGCATCTTTAATATATTACTACATTAAATACTTAGTTTGGATACAATGTTTGAATATAATGGATTAAAATTTCATTGGCTTGGACATGATAGTTTTAGAATAAAAAACTCTGATACAATTTATATTGATCCATTTCAGATTTCTACAGGAATAAAAGCTAATATTATATTAATAACTCATGAACACTTTGACCATCTTAGTGTAGAAGATATAGAAAAAATATCTACTCAAAAAACAATAATTATTGCTCCAAATATTGCAATAAAAAATTTAAAAGGGTTAACCAGTGATAACATAATGGTAATTAAACCCGGCGAGAAAAAAAAAGTATTAAATTCAACTATAGAAGCTATTCCTGCATATAATATCAATAAATTCAGATCTCGTGATGCCGTATTTCACCCAAAAGACGAAGGAAGACTTGGTTATATTATAACTTTAAACAAAATAAGAATATATCATGCTGGTGACACAGATTTTATTCCTGAAATAAACGATTTGAAGGTAGATGTAGCTATTTTACCTGTCAGTGGAACATATGTTATGACAGCTGAAGAAGCATCTCAAGTTACTAATAAAATTAAACCTAAAGTTGCAATTCCAATGCATTACGGGTCAATAGTTGGAGATATACATGATGCACTTAAATTTCAAAAACTCTCAAAGTCTAAAGTAGAAATATTAAAAAAAGAATTTAATTAAATTATTTAGAACTTTTTTAACTTAAAATTAATAAATATTAGTCTAATCAAATTCGATTTTGGATACAATTCCTTGTTTTATAAGTGGAATTACATTCTCTGTCGGTAAAATTGCTATATCTTCAGGAAAATAAGGACCATATTCTTTTAAATCAACACCTATTATTACTTCTAACGATTTAAGAAATTTTACTAAAGTATTTTTCTTTAACTCAGTTATATTTAATAAAATAGATGTCTGCCCATTTTTAATAGCGCCTATTACTTTATTTTTACGTTGTTTAACATTCTCATATGCTTCAAGAATATATTTTTCTTCAGACAGTAAATTAAGACTATATTCATCAACAATATCTTTTCTGCTTTTTTCTATCCTAATTTCTAATATTCGTGTAATAAGTTCTATTATAACATCTTTTTCTTTATATTTAATCTCTTCAATTATCTTATCATTATGTTTTTTCACAAAATTATTTGAATTTCTTAAATAAGTAGTAACAATTTTATAAATTGTCTTTGGTACTTCAATAATTTTATCTGACTGTAATTCCTCATCTAAAAACTCTTTTAATTTTAATATTATTTCTTTTTCCAAATTATATCATACCAACTTAGCAACATTCAAACTAAGTAAATATACTGCTGCCATTAGTGGTAATTTAACTTTTTGAGAACGATATTTCCCAAAAACTTGTCCTTTTAATTTAAACTTTGGAACAGCTTCTACATAAATTTCAACAAGATCTTCTCCAAAAACTACTGCATCTTCAAGAGGGTTAAATTTATCTATATTTTCAACTTTAGCTTTGATTAAACCTGTATCACCATGTAATGTACCTGGTAAACGAAATATTCTATGTATATCAGTAGTAACAGTTGTATCTATATTTGGATTCATATTACTTAAGGTATCAAAAAATAATTTGTTAAATTTATGATATTTTTTTCTATAAAAAACATTAATAATTTCTTTTTTAAATTCACTATCATTATCTTCTGAATACTTTATTTTTAATTTTTTAGAGAAAATCTCAATAACTCTTTTTCTTCGACCTACATCATTTATTGTTGGTAAACGTGATAATATTTCTTCAGGAGATATTCCTTGAAAAAAACCTATTGTTTCTGGTTTTAAGGTCTTTCCAGTTACATAATCAGAAATTTCTATTCTACCCATTTGATTAACCTCTTCTAAAATACTTCCTTCTATTGACAAATGATATCCCATATTACCTGAAAAATATGTTTTAATTTCATTAGATGATAAACCAAAATCTTCGTAAAGTAAATCTAACAATTTTATTATTTCAATTTTAGATGCGTCTAAACATTTTTCACATGATAAATTTAGTTGACTAATTCGTTCTCCACTACAAGAATTACATTTTTTTGGTCGATTTCCAGTTCCAATATTTTTACACTCTGAACATGTCCAAATATCATGTTCTTTTTTACATTTTAAATTCATATCATCGCAGTCTATATCAAAAACTAAATCTGCGCCTTTCAAACCTTTTTCTTGCATTTTATATGTGGGTTCATTATAATATGCAACTGAATAATACATTGATTTAGGAACTTCTTTAATTATAAATGCTTTAAGATCTCCAGATGTTTTGAACGATACATGTCTGACCATACTTCCATTAAAGGGAATATACGCAAATTCCCGCTCATTTACACGCTTTGGTATCTCAACTTTTTCTAAATATTTAAAATAATATTCTTTGAATGTTTGTTTTAGAAATTTTTCTACTTTCTCATTCGTTTTGTTTTCCGCTCCTTATAATTATCTATTTTTTTTTCTACCGAACTGTCTACCAAATTGAATAGGATTTTTAATTTCGTTACATTCATCTATTTTAAAGCAAAAACTATGTGTTTTCAATGTTATACAACTTGGAGTTTTATATCTCGTTCGTCCTCCTTTTAATCCAGCTATATGCTCAACTTGGTATTTTGTTATTTGTTCATTAAAATCTGGTGATTTTGGAAAAAGGTTAACTATATCATCAACTGTTTTTCCAACTGCTAAAAGATATGTCGTCATAAGAAATCTTCCATAGTGTGGAATATTTTCACCTTTTTTTAGCAAATCTATTGCATTAATGACACATGGTGGATATTTTTTTGGAGATATTATATCAAAAGCTTTAGGCTGCATTTTTTTTGCTGTAATTTGAATATTTTCAACTACCTTTTGGAGAACTATTGGTAATTTAGGTGTTATAGCATCATTTATTCTATTATGAATCATGATCCTTATTTCCTCTCGAATTAATCTCACTAAATCTGAAGTTATCAAGTAAACATATCCTTTATCTACAATTCGATTAACTAATTTCCATTCAATACTATGAAAATATACCGATCTTTTCAAATATTCTGTAAAATGAATTTTATACTCAAAACTTTGAGATCCAAACTTTTTTGAGACTTCAATAAGTTCAATATTTAATAGTTTTCGAAATATATGAACTATAATTCTAATATTATTTTCTCTTTCTAAGAATCTTTCAACTCTTAAAGATTCAGCATGAGAAAATCTTTTTGATATAGTTTCTAAACCTGTAGCTTTTACAACCATGATTGATATATGAAATGAAAGAAGTTCAACATAACTATCTGAATATTTTTCTGAAATTTTACCAGCGTAAACTGCTTCTAATACTCTCTCATGTGATCTCTTTACTATAATTTTGTAGTCATCTTCACCAAGATCTTTTATTTCTAAGTTAAGATCTTTAATAATATCTCCTGCTTCCTCTAAAAAAGGATATTTTGCTAGATCATTAATTCCAAGTTGAAGACTCAAACAGTATCTACTAGAATAGTAAACATATCTTATTAATTTTCTTTTCTATCAATAAAATTTTTTTAAACCTTAAACATCTATAATATCTTATCTTTTCTTTGAATCTACCCATTTAAATTTCTTTTGAAGAGTTTTTGGATAAATTTTCTCCCAATATAAATTTACTTTAGAAGACCATTTATAATAAATTCTTGGATCAATATAACTCTTAAGAGACGTATTAAGATTATATTCTAAAGTATTTTTAGCAAATTCTAATTGTAATTTATATTTTTCAATACGTTGTTTTCTCTTCTGTTTTGCCTTTCCTGTTTTAGGCAACTTCAAATTTATTAATTCCTTAAGTTTCATCTCTCTTTTTAATATACTATTTTCCCAATTTTTTGGTGGCTGTCTTTTATGATTACATTTTTTTGCTGCTTCAAGATTTGCTTTTTTCGCATGAAATAATTTTACATAGTCTTCTTGCTTATCATTAGATTCATTATCAAGATATTCTTTAACAATTTTAGAAGCTATATACGTTCTAAAAACCTTAGCTGAGAGACCTAACATAATCTTTTTAAAAAATTTGTTAACTTTTTCTGACGTAATATTATCAAAAATTAAATCATCTGATTTTTTATTTTGAATAAATTCATTAAAATTTTTAATTATCTGTTTAGGTGGATTCTCTAATTTTTTATGCCAAACCACACTATCTTTTCCTAAAAATTTGAATTCAATACTTTCTTTTTTAATTTTAACATGTTCTATTCTTAAAGTTGTAGCTCCGACCGTATCTGTTTCGTCTTCATCTTTTTCGTCACCCACTCTTAAAGCTAAAATGTCTATAAGATAACAAACTGTAGCAATCTTTCTCTCTATTTGTGTTTTAGATGCGAGTGTTTTTTGGATTACTCTTTTTATTTTCCGTATTTTTTTCTCTAACATTACCGATTTATTATATTTTTCTTGATCTTGTTGTTGCCTTAAAAATGAAGATTCAGAAGGCCAAACATATTTTTGTTTTTCAGGATCTGTCTTATCTGACCATTTCGCTAACCACATACTCGTATTATCACTTACTTTTTTCCACTTTCCTTCAGGTTTTGACACATTTTTACTTAGATTTAGAGTAACATCTTTAGAATAAACTCTGTTTTTCCAAGTGCCACGTAAGGGATGTTGTCCTCTTCCCATATAGAGTCCAGGAGGTTCAATCATCCAATTAGAAACTTCAACCTCAATTTCATCTATTTTTGCATATCCATATTTCTTTTTTAGTATTTCACGTTTTTCTTTTCTTTCTTTGGCAATTTCTTTTTTATTTTCTTTTGTTAAATTCTCTTTTTCACGTTTTTCTCCTTCAACTAACTCATAAAAATTAGAGAAATTTAGATCAATATATTTTATTTTTCTATATTCTTTAGGTAAAATTGGTAATAATGACTTTAAGAAATTTTGTTGAAATATTTTATCTTGAATATATGGCGTATCTTTCTTTTTTGCCCAAGCGTAGATCATTTCCTCAGCATTAACATTGATTGTTTGCTCTTTTCCTTTTATTTTAATATTAATACCTTTATATTCATATTCCGGTGGAAACGCTACTCCATTATGAACTAAACTTTTCCACCGCTTTTTTTTCACGTTCAAAACCTCCTATAATGAAAATAATAATAAAATTATTTTTTCTTATTTTATATCATTAATTTAATATTTACCTAAATGTTTAACTTAAACTAGCATTATTGCTGCTGCTATCGCTGTAGTCCATAACCCATTTTTATTTCCTTCAGCTGACTGTACAACATTTTGTGTTTTCACAATTTTTCCTGATATTCGCCAAATCTCTTTCTTAACATCATAACTACTATTTACATCAAATTCTGAACCCATAATTGACGCTAACATTCCAGCTGCAAGATCCTCCGCATAATCTCCAGCTTTTTCCCTTGTTTGTCCATAAGCTGTGTGTTCAGATAAATAACCATACATATTCTTGTCTTTAGGTATAGCAACTCCAATAGATGAAGCTATTAGTCTATTAGGTTCATTCGTTTCTATCCTACTGAGTACACAAAATGTGATTTGACCCGGTTTTACTTTTTCAAGTCCTGCTTTTCGTGAAACAAGTTTGCATCCTGGTGGAAATATACTTGAGACATGAACTAAATTACAAAACGCTATTCCAGCATTACGTAATGCAAACTCAAAACTCCCAAGTTTCTCTTTATGTTTTCCAACTCCTTTGGTAAGAAATATTGTTGTCGGAAGCATTATTCTCATTAAAGGTTAAAAACTATTCATATTTAGACTTTAACTATCTAATGTTTTTACAACTTTATTTATAATTGTGTTTATTTAATAAAATATTTAACATATTATTCAATTATTTTAAGTTGGATTTTAAAATTTTTATTAATTCTGGTATAACTTGATATAAATCTCCAACTACACCGTAATCACAAGCTTCAAAAATAGGTGCACCTTCATCTGAATTCACAGCAACAATAACTCGTGAATCTTTCATGCCTATTATATGATGTATTTGACCTGAAATTCCAACTGCAACATATAAGTTTGGCTTCACTGTTTCTCCAGAAAGCCCAACTTGTCTCTCCTTAGGAAGCCATTTGAAGTCTTCTACTATTGGTCTAGACCCGCCAATAGTTCCTCCTAACAGATTTGATAATTCTTTAATTATATCTAAATCTTCTTGTTTCTTAAGACCACGACCTATAGAAACAATTACTTGACTATTCCTAATATTAACATCTCCTTTCTGTGAATCTATTCTCTCAACAATTTTAACTTTCGATTCTTCAATCTGAGCCTTAAATTCAACTACTTCTCCTTTTCTTGAATCGTCCTTCGCAATTTTCTCAAAAACTTTTGTCTTCAGTGATCCAATAAACGGTTTTTTAACAGAAGTTAATATTACATTCGAGTTTCCTCCATATATCATTCTTGAAGATAAAATTTTATTTTCTTCATCAACATTTAATGATAAACAGTCTGCAACACTACTCACATTAAGTCTAGTTGCAACTCTAGGTGTAATTTCTTTACCTATTTTTGAACCACCTATTAATATAACCTCAGGATTAACTTGATTTACAACTGAAAGTATTAATTGTACATTTTGATCTGGATTTACTTGTTTCAGATCAAAATCTTGTATATTATATACAATATCCGCCCCATAAAATATATATTCACTTGATTCTTTATTTGCCTGTTTTAAACAAATAACTCCAACTTGTAAGTTTAACTTATCTGCAATTGGCC